>JANOQC010000183.1:0-3434 GCA_031422175.1 Sphingobacteriia bacterium
AAATTTAACTCAATCAAATAAAGAAAATATTTCCAATAATTTGAATTAATAAAATGCGATCAAAGTGTATTATATCATTAATTTTTCTTTACTATTTGAATGATATTAAGGCATCCGATACTCTTCAAATTACACATATACTTCAACGTATAACACAATTTCAAGTTAAGGAAAATGGCGCTTTCCCAAAGGGATTATTCCCTTCATATAGAACATACTCACTGAATAGAGACCGTCAAAAAGCTGATATTAATATTTTTTTTACAGGGTTGATTGTATTTACTTTAGAAAACCTAAAAGATAAATTAACTCCATATCAACAAGAATTAATAGATGATATTTCTACAAATGCAAAATCTATTTCTTTAAAATTCAAAAACCAAAAAGGTAGAGAAACATATAATTTTTGGCCGACGGATACACCCAAAATATTTCCAAATGCAGGTTGGTTAAATATTTTAGATAAATCACAATCAATTCCAGATGATATGGATGTTACGGTGATTATGCTATTGGCATTAAAAAAGGATTCTATAACTGCAGCAAGTGTACACCAACTTATGCAAGGATTTACTAACAGTAAAACAAAAAAAATTAATAATACATTTGAGTCTATCAAAGATTTACCTGCCTATTCGGTTTGGTTTGGTAAAAAAATGCCTATAGATTTTGACATATCTGTTTTAAGTAATGTATTATACTTTGTACAAAAGTATAACTTACCATTTACTATTGCAGACTCTGCAAGTATTCAACTAATGGTAGAAGTTTTAAAAGAAAAAAACCACTTATCTAACGCTAACTTTATTTCACCATATTATAGTAAGCCTCAAATTATTTTATATCATTTGTCTAGACTTATGGCTTTAAAACCCATACCCGAATTAGACTTATATAAAGTAGATTTAATTAATCAAGCTACTCGGCAACTACAGATTGAAAAAGGGTTTATGAATCAAGTATTATTATCTTCTGCTTTGTTAAATTGGGGAATTATGCCTAATATAATTACCGTTAATCAAAACATGAGCTTACAGGATCTAATTGAAGAAGAATCTTTTTCATTCTTTAATGCTAATGTGGGTTTTATGTTACCCAAACAATTAAAAAAAATTATTTCAGCCAGTTCTGTAGATAAATTTGAATATTATTGCCCTGCATATAATAATGTGTTATTATTAGAATACCTAGTTCTACATGCCAATTATATGAATGGTACTAATTAAATAGTTTAAAAAAAATGTCTATAAACACTATAAATTTTCAAGAGATAATACAAGAACTATCTAAAAGTAATTCGGTATTGGTTGCCGTAAGCAAAACCAAGCCAATTGAAGATTTGCAAGAAATGTATTTGCTTGGGCAAAGAGATTTTGGAGAAAACTATGTACAGGAATTGGTAGATAAAGAAGCAAAACTTCCTAAAGATATTCATTGGCATTTTATTGGCCATTTACAAAGCAATAAAGTAAAATATATTGCTCCATTTGTTCATTTAATTCATGGGATAGATAGTTTAAAATTATTACAAGAAATCAATAAGCAAGCCATCAAGAATAATAGAATTATTGACTGCTTACTGCAAATGCACATTGCTACTGAAGAGTCTAAGTTTGGTTTAGATGAATCTGAAATAGAATCAATTAAATTGGCATTACCTCATTTAAATAATATAAGAGTTGTTGGCTTTATGGGCATGGCTTCTTTTAGTGATAATATGCATAAGGTAAGGAATGAATTTATGGGTTTAAAAAACAATTTTGAGAACTTTAAAAACTGGGCAGCGCAAAATCCAATGTATGCAACCAACAAAGGAATTTCTATCCTTTCCATGGGAATGAGTGGAGATTACCAACTAGCAATAGAATGTGGATCTAATATGGTAAGAATTGGATCTCTACTTTTTGGTGCGAGAAATTACAGCAACTAATTGTTTATTCAAATAGGCTATATATTTTTTCATTGTATTATTTTTTTGTTGTTTTAGCATAATCTAAAACTAGGTGTACAAAAGCACTAACTCCAACATCTAATCTAGCATCACTGATCATAAATCCTGGAGTATGATGATCAGGAGCGGAATCGAAATTTGGAAACTTTGGATCTCTAGCACCTAAGAAAAAGAAAAATGCCGGTGCCTTTGTTCCAAAAAAAGAAAAATCTTCTGCACCTGTAACCCAATTGGTTAATTGAACATTTTCAATTCCTCCGGCAGCTTTTTGTAAGATGGGAATGCTTTTAGCAACCAATTCTGGGTTATTATAAGTAACCAAGGTTTTGGTATCAATCATCACTTCTGCAGTTGCACCATTGGCTTCAGCAATATTATGTGCAATTAATTTTATTTTTTCATGCACATTTTTTTGTGCCTGATCATCTAAGGTTCTGATGGTACCTTCCATAATAGCTTCCTCTGGAATAATATTGGAACGTACACCAGATTGAATTTTACCAACTGAAACCACTACTGGAGATTTTGTGATATCAATATTTCTACTAACAATAGTTTGTAAAGCTTGAATAATTTCTGCACTTACCACTATAGGATCAATCGAATTCCAAGGATAAGCTCCATGACTTTGCTTTCCTTTTACTTTAATGGTAAACCAATCAGAGGAGGCCATAGTAGCGCCTGGTTTGTAATAAATTTTTCCTAGATCAGATTTTGAATTGATATGAATTCCAAATACAGCATCTACTTTAGGATAATCCATAGCCCCTTCTTTGATCATTAGAGGAGCGCCACCTTCTTCAGTTCCGGGAGGGCCTTCTTCTGCAGGTTGGAATAAAAACACCACTGTACCACTGATATCGTTTTTGATCTTGCTTAATACTTCTGCTGCACCTAATAACATGGCCACATGAGAATCATGACCACAAGCGTGCATTACAGGAACAGTAGCGCCATTGTACTCGCCTTTTGCTTTAGAAGCGAATGCCAACTCATTTCTTTCTTCTACTGGTAAGCCATCCATATCTGCTCTTAAAGCCACAACTGGCCCGGGTTTTCCGCCCTTTAAAACGCCAACTACGCCAGTTTTAGCTATTACCCTGGTTTCAATGCCCCATTCTTTTAAATTGGCTTCTACTTTTTTACAAGTGTTGAATTCTCGATTGCCTAATTCTGGATTCTGGTGGAAATACCTTCTCCAATTGACTACTTTAGAAGTTTCATCTTTAATCAATTGTTCTAAATTAGGAGGAGTATTCTGAGCATTTAAAATGCTTGTGGCAAATAATAAACTAAATAATACTATTTTTCTCATGAGCAAATTTCTTTGTAGAAAGGTACTGATTTTTATCAATTACTAATTTGGGGATAAATACTAAAATTATACAATAGGTTAATTATGTAAATAATTTTTATTAATTTGAAATTAATTCAATTTTGAGCAAGTTATTTTTGTTAATATATTATTAAATAAAACCAAATT
>JANOQC010000184.1:0-2408 GCA_031422175.1 Sphingobacteriia bacterium
GTTCAATTTGGGGGATAACTCCGAAGATGATGAAGAAGACGACTGTAATGACCGTCCAAATCCCAAAAGGCCGTAAATTTTTGAATAATAATTAGAAAAATAGTTTACGATGAAAAAAAAATAGAAGAATCAAAGAAAAAGCGTGAGGAAGATAAAAAAAGAAATCTAGAAATTAAGAAGAAAAAGGGTGAAGAAAAGCTAAGGTTAAAGGAGGCAATGTATCAAAAAAATGATCCAAATAAATATAAATATGATAATAAAGATAAGTACTCATTAGTATCTTTAAATTTTTTGTCTATATAGTTTAAACATAGATTAATCATACTATCAGATAAAATTGTACGATATTTAAATACTTGATTAACAGTAAAATAATATTTCCCATTTTCTTTGGTTTTTTTTAAAAAATATTTTACATAACTAATCCATTCATTATAAAAAGGTGAGTCAAAAGGAATTGCATCAACTAAAATTAATTGCTGTTCTATTTCTGAAAAATGAAAATTATTATTTGGAACAAAAGATAAAAAATTATTTTTAAAAAATAGTGTTTCGGATCCTGATACTTTACCAAGGCCAGAGATTTTATTTAACATTATCTCAATATCTTCATTTGAAGCAATAAACATTGGACTTGCAATGATATCATTTTGATGATTGTTTTGCTTAGTTATTATACAAATTGAAGGATTTTTTCTTTTTATAATTAATTTATCAATATTTTTTTTATGTATAAAAGAGTCTATTTTTGTCCATCTCCCATCCAAGCCAATTACGACTAAATAAAATTTGCTATTTAATTCATAAGAAGTGCTTTTAAAAATTATTGAAATGGTTTTAATAGAGTTCTTAGGTGAATTTTTTCCAGAACAACATAAGTTGAAAAATAGAACTACTAATAAATAGAGTATAAATTTCATAATTAAATTTTAAAAGATTGCATCAAACTTTTATTAATAGAAACTTTTACAAAAGTTTGATGCAATAAAATTAAGCGTTACAAGTTGTGCCGCCATTATTAGTAACAAACCCACCTGCCTCACATTGGCAAGGCCCAATAAGTGTTGCTCTTCCACAAAAACCAGCCAACCATGAATGAATTGCTTCAACATATAGAATGCATTGCCCTCCATCTCTACACTTACCGGATAGTTCCTCCTCCTCTTCAAGACCCCCTCCAATTTTCTTCTGAGCATCCCTGCTCAAAATTAAACCTATGTTTCCAAATTTCAGTTTCATAAATAAAATTTTAAGCCATCCATTTATTATGAATAGCAATGAATAATGATTATTCCTGCAGCTTAAAGCATCAGCAGTTCCTTGGCTCGCCCAACCACTTGTTGATCAGCAAGTGTAGTACCATTGAGCTATCCTTTTGGGTACTAAACAAAAGAATGAGTTTCTCCATCCGCTAAGACAGAAAATAATTAATATCTTTTAATTGATAGTTTTTAGGTAATTCATATCCATCAATAAAAAAGGTTGGCGTATATTGAATCTTCACCTTATCACACCAGCTTTTCATTAAATCTATTTTTTCTGCCTGTTTTTGCAATTCTCCATTCATAGGATACTTATTTGCAAATTGGTCATAACTTTTTTCTTTGGCTAAATACCAATCATCCAATGCATGTTCTGTTAAAATCTTATCTTCTTTTGATGCAATAGCTAATAGATGTTTAACGGGCATAGAACCTCTATCATTTTCATTATTGGTAGTTGTGAATATAATTTGAGCTTTAACTTCTGGGTTTTCTTTTACAATCTTTTCTAACTCCGGATGTGCAGTAGCACATGGCCCACAATAAGGATTGCATACTTTTACGATGGTTTTAGTTGCATTGGGATTACCAATCGTTATTCCCAGACCTTCAGTAGGGTAGGCTAAAATAGATGGTTGCTTTTGTAATAAAGATGTGAAAACTTGCTCATTGTATTTCAGTTGTAAATAACTACGCTTTTCGTATTTAGCTGCTTGGTTTCTTTTTAAAATTGGTTTCAGTAAAAACCAAACAACAATTGGAATAATTAGCGCAATCATTGCTGATAGCCAATAACTGATGATCGTCTGTTCGATTTCTGCAAAAGAAATTGAATTATTAACTGAAGTTAGTACACCCTCTATCAATAATACCGATTGTACTGCCAAACATAATACACACCATTGCTTCGCAACTCTCCATTGGTAATAAATGGAGAAAATAATATAGGGCAATGCTAACAATGAAAATATATTCAAAACAGGAAGTACTGTATTAATTCCTGCAAAAGCCGCAAATATCAATGAAGAAGCAAAATAGATATATCCAACCTCACTCCATGTAATTATTCCACCAATGGAAGCAGCTTTGGTATTCAACACAGCACTACAATTGGCTTTTTGTATACCTGAACAGATTTGTTTGAGC
>JANOQC010000185.1:0-1528 GCA_031422175.1 Sphingobacteriia bacterium
GGATTGTAGTTCCATGTCATAGAGTAATTGGTTCTGATGGTTCTTTAACAGGATATGCTGGTGGTTTGTGGCGAAAAAAATGGTTACTGGAACATGAAAATCCAGTAAAGCAGCAAAGTTTATTTTAGATAGTAGTATAAATAAAAAAACCCAGTAAATACTGAGCTTTTTTGTTTTGTACCCGGAGCGGGAATCGAACCCGCACTCCAAGGAACACGAGTTTGAGTCGTGCGCGTCTACCAATTCCGCCATCCGGGCATTGTAAAGCTTTTAAAGCATTTCTACTTCTTTGCTTTTTGAGTGAGTGCAAATATAAGTAAAGTTTCTAATTTCAATAGTAAAATACTTAAAAATTTACTTTCAGAGTCCGATTTTATTTTTACCTTTGCACCCGATTAAGCACGCATACAACTAACTAACTACATAACAACTAATTAAAATGTCATACAACGAGCCTGAAGCAAAAATATTTGCCTGTTCTCAAAGTGTGTATCTAGCGGAAGAAATTGCCAGCAAATATGGCGTATCGCTAGGTAAAGTTACATTCTCTAAATACAGTGATGGCGAATTTCAGCCTTCATTTGAAGAATCTATCAGAGGTCTTCGTGTGTTTTTAGTATGTTCCACTTTTCCAAGCGCAGATAATTTAATGGAATTGTTACTAATGATTGATGCGGCTAAAAGAGCATCTGCCAGACACATAACTGCAGTCATCCCATATTTTGGATGGGCAAGACAAGACAGAAAAGACAAACCAAGAGTACCAATTGGTGCCAAATTGGTGGCTAAATTATTAGAAACAGCAGGAGCAACCCGAATTATGACAATGGATTTACATGCCGATCAAATTCAGGGATTTTTTGAAAAACCAGTAGATCACTTGTTTGCATCAACAATCTTTTTACCTTATGTAAGAAGTTTAGGTTTAGAAAACTTGACTATTGCATCGCCTGATATGGGTGGCTCTAAAAGAGCTTATGCCTATTCTAAATTTTTAGAATCGGATGTAGTAATTTGCTATAAACAAAGAAAAATTGCCAATGTAATTGATACAATGGAATTAATTGGAGAAGTAAGAGGAAGACATGTTGTTTTAGTAGATGACATGATTGATACAGGAGGTACATTAGCAAAAGCCGCCGATGTAATGATTGAAAAAGGGGCTTTGAGTGTAAGAGCAATTTGTACACACGCTATTTTATCTGGTGATGCGTATGAAAAAATTGAAAACTCAAAATTAGAAGAGTTAATTGTTACAGATTCTATTCCGTTAAAGAAAGAATCTAAAAAAATAAAAGTTGTGAGCTGTGCGCCGTTATTTGCAGAAGTAATGCATATGGTTCAGAACAACACTTCCATAAGTGGAAAGTTTTTAATGTAAAGTTAGTTAGTTTAAAGATGTTCATTCCTTTAAACACTAACCAATTATTTTTATTAATTATAATTTATTTCAAATGAAATCAATTACGATCAAAGGATCACAAAGAGAAAGCGTAGGTAAAGTAGCAACTAAAGCCTTACGTAATGC
>JANOQC010000186.1:0-4688 GCA_031422175.1 Sphingobacteriia bacterium
CCCAAATGGGGCATTTTTTTTATTATAGATTCCCGATTTTAATCTTTATTTTTATTTATAAACTTTACAGAGATGCAAATTGAAATTTTGAAATCTAAAATTCATCATGCAGTAATAACTGAAGCCAACTTACACTATGTTGGGAGTTTGACCTTAGATGAAAATTTGATGGATGCGGCGAATATGGTCGAATATGAAAAAATTCAGATTGTAAATATGAACAATGGAGAAAGAATAGAAACTTATCTGATCAAGGGAGAGCGAAATTCTGGGGTATGTTGTTTAAACGGTCCTGCTGCTAGAAAAGGCGAGGTAGGAGATATAGTTATTGTTCTATCTTATTGCTCTATTGATAGTGAAAGTGGTCGGAATTGGAAACCAGTTATTGTCTTTCCTACCAAAGGCAATCAATTGCCCAATGCTTAGTTATGGTATTTTCATTTATTGGATCTGGAAATGTGGCGACTCATTTTGCTAAACAAGTAAAATTCAATGGTTATTCTATTGAACAGGTGTATAGTAATAATTTATTGAATGCCCAGCAATTAGGCAAATTGGTTGATGCCCAACCGATTAATCATTTATCTGACTTAAATCAAACTGCAGATGTTTACATTATTGCAGTTAAAGATGATATTTTACCAGAAATAGTAAAATCACTTTTTTTGCCTGGAAAGTTAGTTTTACACAGTTCCGGCTTTTCATCAATCAAAATATTATCTTCCATTAGTGATCGTTATGGTGTTGTCTGGCCAATGAGAATGATTCGTGCGAATACGCCAATCAACCAAAAGATGAATGTGCTTATAAACGGGAATAGTGATTCAATCATACAATCAATGCAGGATTTATTTGGTCAATTTCCTTGGTCAATTGAAGTTATAGATGATTCAAAAAGAATGAAAATGCATGCAATGGCCACTTTTACTGCAAATTTTTCCAATCATTTGTATCAATTAGCATTTGATTATTGCCAAAAAGAAAATATTCCATTTCATGCTTTATATGCTATCATCGAACAAACTGCGATTTCTATTCAGACCAATAATCCGGCTGAACTCCAGGCAGGACCTGCATTTAGGGGGGATAAAGCGATGATTAAAGCCCATTTAGATTTATTAGACGGGAATGTAGAAATCAAGCAATTGTATCAATTATTCAGTGAATTAATTGTTGATGCTTATCTTCCTAAAAATAGTTCATAAAAATGATCATCGCGACTTCTATCAATGCATTGAATGAGATCTTAAGTAATCTGAATGGGAAGTCTATTGGATTTGTTCCAACTATGGGTGCTTTACATGAAGGTCATCTTTCCTTGATTCAGAAAAGCAATCAAAAATCAGATATTACTATTTGTAGCATTTTTGTGAATCCTGCTCAGTTTAATCAGCAAGCAGATTTTGAACATTATCCAAAAACAGTAGAAGATGATACTCATTTATTGAAGCAAAATAATTGCACCATTTTATTTTTGCCTTCAGTGGAAGAAGTATACCCGCATGGTTATAAATCAACAACTACCTATAATGTAGGGTTTATTGAAAATATATTGGAAGGAAAATATCGGCCTGGGCATTTTCAAGGAGTTTGTTTAGTTATTGAAAGGTTTTTGAAGATTATTCCCTCTGATTATTTGTTTTTAGGCCAAAAAGATTATCAACAATGTATGGTAATTGAGCATTTATTGAATGAAATTCAACTAGATAAAAAACCTTCGATAGAAATATTGCCAACTTTAAGAGACCAAACAGGTTTGGCAATGAGCAGCAGAAATAGGAGGTTAAATCATGATGAAAAGAAATCAGCTGCTTATATGCATAAAGCGCTTATTTATATAGTGGAAAATCTACGACCTGGTAATGAAGATAATTGTATTGAGGAAGCTTCTCAACTCTTAATAACCAATGGTTTTGATAAAGTGGATTATATAACAATAGCTGATGCTAAAACCCTTCAAATAATCCATCATTGGGACGGCGAACGGCAACTAGTAGTTTTGAGTGCCGCTTTTATTAGAGAAGTTAGGTTAATCGATAATTTGTTGTTTTCAAAATAGGTTTTTTACCTAATTTCATTGTATGCTTCCAGCAAAAATTACTACACATACGATCCGTCAAATGAAATTGGATAGACAAAAAATTGCTATGCTTACTGCATATGATTATTCATTTGCAAAAATCTTTGATGAAGCTGGTATCGATATAATATTGGTGGGTGATAGTGCAAGTAATGTTATGGCGGGCCATGAAACTACAGTGCCCATTACATTAGATCAAATGATCTATCATGGAAGTTCTGTGGTAAGGGCGGTTAAGCATGCATTGGTTGTAATTGATTTGCCTTTCGGAACATATCAAACCAATGCTGAATTAGCCATGCAAAGTGCCATTCGAGTAATGAAAGAAACAGGGGCTCATGCTATCAAGTTAGAAGGGGGAGAAAATATGGGACCTACAATTCAAATGATGGTAAATGCAGGAATTCCTGTGATGGGGCATATTGGACTTACTCCACAAAGTATTTATCAATTTGGAACATATAAAACAAGGGCAGATAATGAAAAAGAAGCTGAACAAATAAAAAAAGATGCTTTGTTGTTGGAATCTGTTGGTTGTTTTGCCATTGTAGTTGAAAAAATTCCAGCAGCTCTTTCAATGGAAATATCAACAAGTTTACAAATTCCATTAATTGGAATCGGTGCGGGTAAACATTGTGATGGTCAGGTGCTGGTAATGCATGATATGCTTGGATTACAATCGGAGTTCACACCTCGATTTATAAGGAAATATGCTCAACTAAAAACAGTAATAATCGATGCTGTTAAACAGTATAGTCAAGATGTAAAAGCAAATGAATTTCCAAATGAATCAGAATCTTATTAGTTATTATTTTGTATTTAATAAAACAGTGTTTGCTCCCCATTTAGCATAATGCTTAAACCAAGAACTATTCCAATATTGGTATCTCGGAATGGCCGTTTTTTCTAAACGGTTTAGAAAATCTGGATAGGATTTTTGATCTGGAGCTGTCCACAAGGTTTCACTTAAGGCGGTCATCCTAGGGAAGATCATATAATCTACTTTCTTTTCATTACCCATATATTCTGTCCAAACATTTGCCTGCCCTCCAATAATTTTATTACTTAACCCTTTTGCAGAAATGGTTGAGGGAATAGGCTCATATGTATATACTGCTTCTGTTGAGTTATATCCGTGTATGGCCAAAGAATCCAAAGGATCCCCAGATTGATAATGATCAAAATAAAATGGTTTGCCAGGTGTCATGATTACATTGAATCCCTTTGTTGCAGCTTCGATGGCCTGTTTGTCTGCTCCCCAATTCATCACAACAGTTGATGTATCTAATTCTCCTTCATTGATTTCATGCCAACCAATGGCTTTTCTTCCTTTTGATTGAAGAAAACGAGCAATAAATTCAATAAAATAAGTTTGTAAACCAGTTTCATTGGAGATTCCATTTTCTTTCATGAATTGTTGCGTATTAGGATCTTGTTTCCACCAAATTTTACTGCATTCGTCACCACCTATATGGATGTATTTAGATGGAAATAAGTCTATCAGTTCTCCAAATACTGTTTCTAAAAATTGAAATGTTGCTGGTTTAGGAGCTAACACATTATTCTGTCTGTTATACATTCCCCATGTAGTAGCTACATTCCAAGTAGTATCTGGTTTTGTACTCAATTCGGGGTAAGCGGCAATAACAGCCCTGCTGTGCCCAGGAATATCTATTTCTGGAATAATGGTAATAGCTCTCGTATTGGCATATTCAATAATTTCCTTGATTTCAGCTTTTGAATAATAACCACCATAACGAGTAATATCATAAATAGCTGGTGTGTCTTTAAAATGTCCAATAAGCGTTTCATTTCGCCATGAACCAATAGTATTTAATTTTTTGTATTGATTCATTTCAATGCGCCATCCCTGGTCGTCAGTTAAGTGCCAGTGAAATGTATTTAATTTGTGAAAAGTTAAATAGTCAATATATTTTTTTATATAACTCACTGGAAAGATATGTCGAACAACATCTAAATGCATTCCACGATATGAAAAACGAGGATAATCGTTAATCTGAACAGGTGATAGCGAGGCAGTTTTAAATTCTCCAATTGGTAAAAGTTGTAAAAGTGTTTGACTTGCATTGATTAACCCCCTAGCAGTTTTAACTTTTATAATAATCAATTTGCTATTAATAGAAATTTGATATTGTTCTTCTAAAGCTAAGCTGGGTGTATTTTGTACAATAATTTGAGTTATGCTTGATTGTTTTTGTTGAACAGTTAAACTGATATATGTTTGAAGTTTTATTTGGTTGGCTAAGTAAATTACTTGTGGCATAAACTCAGGTGTACTGTAAATGCCAAATTCATCCTTTAGTATCAAATTTTTTCCGATTCCTTCTTTAACACTAACTGGTTTTGGAATAATATCTTTGGCTGATTGGGCTTTTATTTGATTAGCAACAATTAGCATTAAAAATCCTACAAAAAAATATTTCATATAAATAAATTATAGCTATGGAAAGTTTGAATGTTAAAAGTATTGATTTGCTGTTGGTTTTGGTAATTTTACTCCATGAACAAACCGATTTTTATTTCTGGAATTGGAACTGATGTTGGAAAAACGTTGGTTGCTGCAATATTAACTGAATCATTAGGTGCA
>JANOQC010000187.1:0-12838 GCA_031422175.1 Sphingobacteriia bacterium
CTTTAATCGTTTTTGAATAAGGAATCAACGAATTCTTTTTTGTTAAAGTCTTGTAGGTCTTCTGCTTTTTCTCCAACACCTATGTATTTTACTGGAATCTTAAATTGATGGGAAATGGCTAATACTACACCGCCTTTTGCAGTTCCATCTAATTTGGTAATGGCTAAAGCCGAAACTTCGGTAGTGGCAGTAAATTGTTTGGCTTGTTCTATTGCGTTTTGCCCAGTTGATCCATCTAATACCAATAACACTTCATGGGGTCCATCTGGTATTACTTTCTGGATGACTCTTTTAATTTTATTCAACTCATCCATTAAGTGTGCTTTATTGTGCAATCTACCTGCTGTATCTATTATGACTATATCGGCATTTTTGGCAACCGCACTAGCAACCGCATCATAAGCAACGGCACTAGGGTCGGAACCCATAGCTTGCTTTACTATAGGCACTCCAACTCTTTCGCTCCAAATGGTCAACTGATCTACAGCAGCTGCCCTAAATGTATCAGCAGCACCTAAAATAACTTGATTGCCAGCAGCTTTAAAACGAGCTGCTAACTTGCCAATTGTAGTAGTTTTTCCTACTCCATTTACTCCTACAACTAATATAACATATGGTTTTTTAACTTCTGGAAGGTTAAATCCATTGTTGGATTGATCTGGGGAATCTACTAAAATAGATGCAATTTCTTGTTGAAGTAAACTGTTTAATTCACTAATATTGAGATACTTATCTTCCTTTACTCTTTTTTCAATTTGTTCTATTATTTGCAAAGTAGTTGCTACTCCAACATCTGAACCGATCAATGCTTCCTCTAAATTGTCTAGTACTTCTTCATCAATGGAAGATTTACCTGCAATAGCTTTGGTGATTTTGGAAAGAAACCCTTCTTTGGTTTTTTGCAAACCCTGATCGAGACTTTCTTTGTCTTTTTTTCCAAATAATTTATCGAAGAAGCCCATGGTAAAAGATTGAATAATAAAATAGAAAAAGCCTCCTACTGTTGAGAAGGAAGCTTTTCTGTACGTTTACACAAAGAACTATTTACTAGACAAAAAGTCCTTTATTTTATCCTTGTGTATGATTGCTTCTTTAAAAGTATACGCACCAGATTTTGGGCTACGTAATGCTTTGATTACTTTAGTCCAGTTTTTAGCCTCGGCTGCTGCTTTCTGGTCTTTGGTTTTAATCGCGGTTTTAGCTGCTTTTGCCATGACTATTTGATTTCTTTATGAACGGTTACTTTTTTCATGATTGCGTTGAATTTCTTCAACTCTATACGCTCAGGCGTATTTTTCTTATTCTTAGTAGTGATATAACGACTTGTTCCGGCCATACCACTTGTATTGTGCTCTGTGCACTCAAGTATTACTTGAACCCTGTTACCTTTCTTTGCCATTTTATAAGCTAGTTTTCTTGTGTTTAATTAGATCTTCACTCCGTCAGCTCTCAATTGCTTGATTACTGTACTCAAACCATTTTTGTTTATTGTTCTGAGAGCATCTGTAGATACTTTCAATGATACCCAACGATCTTCTTCTGCAAAAAAGAAACGCTTCTTCTGTAAATTGGGTAAAAAACGACGCTTGGTTTTAATGTTTGAGTGAGAAACACTGTTACCTACCATTGGTTTTTTACCTGTTACCTGACATACTCTTGCCATGACTATTGATTTTTTCCGATTTTTTCGGACGGCAAAGGTAAGCAAATCAAGCAAACTAACAAACCCAAAAGCTATTTTTTTTCTATTTTTCTGCACATTCTTTAATAAATAGCCTTTGTTAAGTAAAAATCAATTGTTTTTTCCACATCAGTCAATTAATCAGCTAATTAACTTTTGCTAGAATTACTTTTGCAAAAAAACAAATGCATCGAAATTTAACTAAAAACAATGGTTCTCTACTTTTATCCTGCTTAATAATAGCCATTTCGGCTTGTAATGGAGGAAATAATAGCAAAAACAGCACAGATTCAACAAAAACAATTGTTGAATCAAAGCCAACTCCCGGATCCCCAATGAAATATGACAATTCTAAACGTTATATCTATTTAACATGGGACGACTCTCCACAACCTCCAGGAACAACTATTTGTAAAAGAGTTTTTGAGGAAGAAGGTGTGAAAGCTACTTTTTTTGCAGTTGGACTACACCTTGATATTGAACCAAGAAGAAAGAGAACTATTGATTCTATTCGAAATGCTTACCCACAATTTTTACTAGCCAACCATAGCTATTCTCATGCATTTAGAGACAATTACAATTATTTCTATACTCATATAGATACAGCAGTAAGTGATTTTTTGAGGGCTGAGAAAACATTAAATATTCCAGTTAAAATTATCCGTATGCCTGGCAGAAATACCTGGGCTGCAAATGGAGAGGTACACGGACCAAAATCTGCTGAATTGGTAGCCAAACGATTAGATTCATTGGGATATAAAATCATTGGCTGGGATATTGAATGGCAATTTGTTAAAGGAAGCACGCCAAAACAAAGCCCTACTGAATTGGTGCAATTAATCAATGATAAATTCGAAAATGGCTATACTGAAAATGAAAATGCAATTGTAATTTTGGCTCACGACAGAATGTTTCAAAAAGGAGCACATATCGATTCTTTAAAAAGATTTATTCAATTATTGAAAGCCGATAAAAGAAATGCTTTTGAAACAATCGATCATTATCCAAGTGTTCAAAATAAGTAAACAATGCCCTTTCACATTTATTTAAAGACATTGCGAAAACAATGTCTTTTTTTATGTCAAAACGTTGCCACTGGTCAACCGTTAAAATAGCTTTAACAATTTTCATCCCATACTTTGCGCATTATTGAACATTTTTGAAAATTCATTAAAAGGCATTACTGTATTGGTTTATAGAAGAAATTTGTTCACCGATACATAGCCCTCTTGTTGCCACTCATCTATAATGGCAAATATTCGGTGTAACTTATCATAAACTATGGCGTCTGATATATACAACATCTACTTTTGTCAAGTAAATGAAAAATTAACCAATTTAAAAATAATCACATGAAACAAATTATCATCGCAGCAGCCGCATTGTTATTTTCATTCAACAGTTTTGCAACAACATCCATAAAAAATGATGATGCAAATGGCGTGAAAGTTTATTACAAACAAGGAGAACTTATTGGAACATCAATCAGTTTTGATTTTGACAAGTTACCAAAAGACGCAATTTATTTAATTACAAGTAAATACACTTTCCCAACTTATTCATTGAAAGCATGTATAGAATTTACCGATGTTTATGGAGATAAGAAATATTTTGTATCTATGAATAGTACAAAAGATCAGTTGTTTTTAGATATCAGTAATGAGGGCGAAGTAATTGTAGCATCAAGAATAAAAAAATAATTATTGAATGAGGCTTATCCTGGGAAACTAATTTTTCCCATGGATACAGCTGGTATGTTTTTATTTCCTCCTCCAATTGGGGTCGTTCCACCGGATACACATTCATTTGCCAAAATTGCAAACAAAACAGCTTCTTTTGCATCGGGGCTAATGCATAAATCGGCAGTTGTAAAAAAATTACATGTTGGAAGTTGTGCTTGAATAGTCTCCATTAATAATGGATTGTGCATTCCGCCTCCACTACTATATACAGAATAGCTTTGATTGCTTGAAGTACTTTTTTTTATTGCAGCTACTATAGTATCGGCACTGAATTTATTTAAAGTGGCCATGATATCAAAATGACTCAAGGCAGCACTAGCCGATTTTTCAATAGCCTTGTTTAAATAATCAAGATTAAATAATTCCGGACCAGTTGTTTTTGGAAATGATTTTTTGAAAAAAGAATCTGCTTTTAAAGCGGCCAATAAATTGGAGCTTACATTTCCTTGTTTTGCAATTGCAGCGCTTTCATCAAAACCAATATTGAAATGTTTTTGCGAATAAGCATCCATCAATGTATTTCCTGGACCAGTATCTGTACTGAATATTTTAGACAGATCTAAATCTGCAGACAAAAAGGTGAAATTAGCAATGCCCCCAATATTTAGCATTATTCTGTTTTCTCCTGCCCTACTAAAAATAAAATAATCTCCATATACAGCTAATGGGGCACCTTCTCCCCCAGCAGCTATATGTTTTTGCCTAAAATCGCTAAGCGTAATAATTCCTGTTTTAACCGCTAGATGGTCGCCATCCCCTATCTGAAGCGTTGCATTACCATAATCAGATTGGTTGTGCAAAATTTTTGGAGCATGGTATATAGTTTGTCCGTGACTAGCAATAATATCTATTTCATTGTTGGCAATTCCCCAAAGTTGGAGGGCATTGTTAATCATTATTGCATGCTGCTCTGCAATCCAAGGATTTAGCAAGCAAACCAATTCTAAATTGACTATTTTCTTTGAAAATATACTCCTTACTTTTTCTTTAAAGGGTATATCGTAACTAATAGTGGTGAATTCAATCAACCTAATTACTGTTTCTTTTCCACTTCCTTTGATTCCGCATAAAGCAATATCCAATCCATCCAAAGAGGTACCGCTCATTAATCCAATAATTTTACGTTCCTCTTTTGAAGCAATTTGAAATAATTGATTAACGTATTGATTCATAGAATAAGTTATAGTTTTATGCAATTGAATGCAAGCTTCCTCCTTTCTCAAAGAGTCGATTGATTTTTTTCTCGATTGCTGGATCTTTCTCTACAGGGGGTGCATGATGTGGTTTAATTCTTGCATCAATAACCAGAGGACCATTGCATCCCCAATGTTTATTGTCTACGTGAACTTCAATACCATAAATATCATGCGAAGGATTACATCTAGTAAATGTTACCCATAAATAATTGTTCATTGTTGCTGCAGTAAACTCACTATCATCACAAATGATAATCATGGCAAAACCTTTCATCATTTCCAATTTTTCAATCAACTGGAAGTTCAACAACTTCATTTCTTCTCTTGCTGTGAAATAATCTGAGAACAATTTTGCTGATAAGCAAACAACGCCTGGCATAGCCATTTGTGGGTTTTCAAATCCATTCAACTCATTGAATAACGAAGGCACTTCAATATCCAAAGTTCTTTTTTGATCGCCATATGCAGCTAAAACAACTTTACTTCCGCTATTTAAACCAGTACCCGAATAATCTAAAGTATCAATAGTTGTATTGGTATAAAAATGAACATCTCTATTAAAATTAATTCTTTCTAATAAATACACCATAAACGCTTTTACGTCACTTGCATGTAATTGATTGGTGTCATCTGCTGTAATAAATAGAAATTTAGCCAAACTTAATTGACCCGTTCCTAAAATATGATTGGCAATGGTTAAAATTTCCGCAGGTTGTTTAGTTGGTGTATAGGGAGTATATCTTTCAGAACCAACTGCTAATAATAATGGATGAACTCCTGCTGCATCAACAGCATGAACTTCTTTTAATCCGGGGATCTCTTGGGGAATTGCAGCTCCAGTTATTTCATGAATTAATTCGCCAAAACTGGTATCTTCTTGAGGCGGCCTACCTACAACTGTGAATGGCCAAATGGCATTTTTTCTTGCATACACTTTATGCACCCTCATTAATGGGAAAGAATGTTGCAAACTATAATATCCCAAGTGATCACCAAATGGACCCTCAGGTTTATTTTCTCCAGGATATACTTCTCCTGTAATAACAAAATCGGCATCGGTGCTAATGGCAAAACCATCTTCATATGAATACCTGAATCTTCTTCCGCCTAATACTCCTGCAAAAGTCATTTCACTGATCCCTTCAGGTAAAGGCATTACTGCAGATAAGGTATGCGCTGGGGGCCCTCCAATAAAACAACTCACTTTCAGAGGTTGGCCTAGGGCATTGGCTTTGGTTTGATGAACCCCTATTCCTCTATGCAATTGATAGTGTAAACCAATTTCTTTATTAAGTTGATAATCGTTTCCAGATAATTGAATTCTGTACATTCCCAAATTAGACTTCATAATTCCAGGATGATCTATGTCTTCGGTATACACTTGCGGCAAAGTAATAAATGCGCCTCCATCTTTTGGCCAATGTTGAATTAGTGGCAAACTAGCTATATTTATTTCTTGATAAAGTACTGGCTTATTAAATGGATTTTTTAAAGGCAAAGCATTTAGGGCAGCTAAACCAAGTTTGACATTTTTAAATGGAGATTTTATCGCTTTTAATGGATCCCCTTTCAATTCAATGAGTTGTTGAACCAATTCAATTGTTTCTCTAAATATAAATTTGCTTCTTTCTAGTGTTCCAAAAATATTAGAGGCCGCTCTGAATTTTGATCCTTTCACATTTTCGAACAATAATGCTGGGCCCTTTGCTTCGTATACACGCAAATGTATTGCAGCCATTTCCAGAAAAGGATCTATTTCTTCCTTTATTCTAATCAAATGACCATTTTTTTCTAAATCAATCAAACTGGCTTCTAAAGATGAATAGGACATAATGCTTTAACAAATTTAGGCAGCTAATGTTGATAGTAGATTAGGTTCATTAAAATTATTCATTTATTTATTATCGAACTAACTTTGCCTTATGACAAAACTGAGTGTGAATATCAACAAAATGGCAACGCTCCGTAACAGCAGAGGTGGCAATAACCCAAATTTGGTGAAAGTTGCAATGGATGCAGAACAGTTTGGAGCAGATGGAATTACGGTACATCCAAGGCCTGATGAGCGTCATATTCGTTATGCAGATGTGTACGATTTAAAAAATGTATTAACCACAGAATTAAATATTGAAGGGAATCCTATCGAAGAAAAGTTTGTTGAACTTGTTTTAGCAACAAAACCTGCTCAAGTAACTTTGGTTCCTGATGCTTTAGGACAATTAACCAGCAACCATGGATGGAATACAATTGAGCACCAAGATTATTTAAAAATGATCATTGGTGTTTTTAAACACGCTGGAATTAGGGTTTCTATTTTTGTAGATCCAGTGGTTGAAATGGTTGAATATGCTGCATTAACTGGCACAGATAGAATTGAATTATATACAGAATTGTATGCAAAAGAATTTGTAAATAATAATCAAATGAATTCTATAAGCAACTATAAATCATGTGCTTATATTGCTAAAAATTTAGGAATTGGCATTAATGCCGGGCATGATTTAGATTTGCAAAACTTGGGATTCTTTATTCAACAGATACCAATAATTGATGAAGTGAGTATTGGGCATGCATTAATCTGCGATTCACTATACTTGGGTTTACATAATACCATACAGCTTTATAAACGACAATTAGGAGATAAGAATTAAGAGTTAAGAATTATGAATTAACTTGCTTTCAATATGAATCAAGAACCACAAGTAGGGATAATCATGGGCAGCGATAGCGATTTGCCTGTAATGGAGGCAGCTGCTTCTATTTTAACAGAACTAGGGTTACATTATGAACTAACAGTAGTTTCTGCCCATAGAACTCCTGAAAGGATGATGGAATATGCTCAAACAGCTAAATCCAGAGGTTTGAAAGTGATTATTGCTGGAGCAGGTGGTGCGGCTCACCTTCCTGGAATGGTGGCATCAATCACCACTTTACCTGTAATTGGGGTTCCGATTAAATCTTCCAATTCTATTGATGGATGGGATTCAATTTTATCTATTCTACAAATGCCGAATGGAGTTCCTGTTGCAACAGTTGCGCTTGATGCCTCAAAAAATGCGGGGATTTTAGCTGCTCAAATTATTGGCACTTCAAATGAAGTAATCGCTCAAAAGATTGCTGCTTATAAATTATCGCTGAAAAATGAAGTTTTAAAGAAAGCTGCGGGATTGCAGACCAATTGGCCGAATCAGTTTGATAATATTTAATCCCAGAATATGGGGTTATTACAGAATTAACTCCAGCGCTTTTCCTTCGGAATTAGCTCGCTGCGCTCGCTGATTCCCGAAGGATTGGTCTTACTCAAAGCCATTACATCGCCTCCGGCGATGCAGTCTTTTTTTATTTTTCGCATTCGAAAGCAAGCTTTCTCCGCTCTAAATAAAAAAAGCCTCTTCAACTTCGTTGAAAAGGCTTTGTGCCCCGGAACGGAATTGAACCGTTACTCGCGTTGCGGCGAACAGGATTTTAAGTCCTGCGTGTCTACCAATTCCACCACCGGGGCTGCCATAAAAAATCCCGTACTAAAGTAGCGGGATTCTTAGAGCGAAAGACCAGGCTCGAACTGGCCACCCCGACCTTGGCAAGGTCGTGCTCTACCAAATGAGCTACTTTCGCATTAATGTAAGAACTAAATTAGGAGTGCAAAAATAGCCATCCATAGTTCTTGACAAAATTTTTTTGCAACTATTTGTATTCTGGTTTGAATTTTGAACTGCTTTGCACTTCAACTTTAGGGGTTCCCTTGTATCGTTGGTTATACATACGGTAGCATCCTCCTAATACAAAAGCTAGAATACAGAATACTTGTAAATAGAACAAAAATCGGGATGAATTTACCCAGCTTTTTGTAAAGTCTTTTTGTTCGTGTTCAATTATTTCCTGTGACATAGTGGGTTATTACATTGCAAAAATAAGGGTTGAGCGTAAATTTATAACGGCATTTTGGGAATAATTTCTAGAAATCGCTTTTTTTGATCAATAAAATAATTCCAAACAACTGATTTGTGGTACACCCCACTTAAGGAAAGTATTGATAATCGTGTATTTTCCTTGGGCCTAAATCGGCTAATTAACCAATAATAAAATCCAAGATGAGCCTTAATTATTGCCGTGAAAAACCAAATATCTCCTGTCAATAGCCCTTTCCATGCTGAAATACTGTCTAATAATATTCTGAAAGGCAACTTCCAAACCAACTCTTTTAAAGGTAGATTTTTAGAAATCATGATCAAATTGTTTCGAAAATTTAGAAACACTTTTTTGCCTCCTCTTGGCAATGTACCAGCACCTAGATGAAATACTAATGATGCAGGACAAGCCATAATTTTATGCCCTTTTAATTGAATTCTCCAACACAAATCAATCTCTTCCTGATGTGCAAAAAAATAGGGGTCAAAACCATTCATTTCATGGAAAACAGCGGATCTGATAAATAAAGAAGCCCCTGAAGCCCAAAAAATACGGGAAGCATCATCGTACTGCCCATTATCTTCTTCACAAACATCAAACACCCTCCCTCTCGAAAATGGATACCCTAAAAAATCAATCCATCCCCCAGAAGCTCCTGCATATTCAAACAAATGTTTGTTCTGGTAAGAACATATTTTAGGTTGACAAGCTGCAATTGAATAATCCGATTCCATCAATTCAATAATTGGCTTAACCCAATTGGGAGTAACTTCTACGTCGGAATTCAACAGCACAAAATATTGTGCTTCTACTCTTTTCAAAGCCCAATTATAACCACCTGCAAAACCTTCATTGGTAGGGTTTTGAAGCAACTTAATTGTTGGATAATTTTTTTGTAAAAAAATTAATGAATTATCATTTGAGCCATTATCGGCTATAATAATTTCTACATTTTTATAATCAGTTGCTACTACAGAAGGCAGAAACTGTTCCAAATATTTTTGGCCATTATAATTAAGAATAACAATTGCTACCGAAGGATTCAACTCTTTAAATTTTGGCGAAAGTACAATCAATTAGCCAATCCCCAGTTAATGAGGTACCTGACTTCTGTAGGAACTGTGCGAACTCTTTTTTTATCTGTTTTGCGCGCCAATCTAACAATAATTGTTTTCTTAGATGGGATAACAATTATGTATTGGCCTAAAATTCCTCTAGCATAAAAAATTTCTTGATGTTCAGGATCTATCCACCATTGAAATCCATAATAATCGCAGTTAATCCCTTTTGAATCGGGAATTCCACAAGGTGTAATTGATTGCTTAAAATAACTACTATCAATAACTGGTACTCCATCTATTTTACCACTGTCTAGCATTAGTTTTCCAATTCTAGCAAAGTCTCTTGTATTAGAATTAAAACAACAATAGGCTTTTTCTTTTCCGTTTGGTTGATCAGTACTCCATAGAGCTGAATGTGTTGCTCCAAGCGGCTGCCATAATTTTTCAGCAGCGTATTCACTCAATGATTTTCCTGTTGCATTAAGTAGAATCAATCCCAATAATTGTGTATCACCACTTTTATAATCATGCAATGAACCAGGTGCATGAATCATCTTTACATCATTGGCAGTCTTGTATACATCTGTTCCAAAATACAATTCTGCTGTTACAGATAAAGGGTTCCAATAAGATTCATCCCAATCTGTTCCGCTGCACATGGTTAACAAATCTACAATTCTAACTTTTGCCTTATCCCCTTCTTTAAATGCTGGAATAAAATCTCCAACGGGCTGTTCAACAGATTTGATCTTGCCTTCTTTAATAGCAACCCCAATCAATAAACTGGTAATACTTTTTGCCATTGAAAATGAACCAGACTTTGAACTGTCGGTATATCCATCCCAATATTTTTCCATAACAATAGAATCATTCTTTATCATCAACAATCCTACTGTTTGTAATTTTTCCAATAATTGATTCAACGTATCCGGATAGGCAACTTGATTATAATTTTGAGCAATTGCCCAGGGTTTTTCTTTACTTACTAAAACTTTATTGTTTTCAAATATTTTATAATCATCAATATTGGCAAAATTGTAATATGCTGCTTTAAACAAATAGGTTTTACCTGTAATTAAAGCAAAAGCAGAAAACACTATTGCAATCCCAATTAATGTATACAATATCGATTTAAGTATTTTCATGAAGTTCTTTTATTAGCTATGAAAATAACATTTTCTCTTTATACAATAGAATAATACTTATCTTGCAGTTCTGATGAATGCGTTACACTTTCTACATATTAACTTAGATTTCTTAGACCATCCTTTTGGGGTGTACTAATTACCCACTAATTTTCGAGTCAATTAATCATTTTTCATTTACTTTTTTCATAGTTATCGTTATTATATTATTACCAATAATCCAATAATCCAATAACCCAATAACTTATTAACTATCAACTAATCCCATGAATATTCATATAATTTCTACAAAGTCTGCTGCATACATATCTTTAGAAGACCAATATGGGGCTCATAATTATCACCCAATACCTGTTGTTTTAAATAAAGGACAAGGCGTTTATTTATGGGATGTAGATGGTAAAAAATACATTGATTTTTTAAGCGGTTATTCTGCTGTGAATCAAGGTCATTGCCACCCTATCATTATTAACAGCCTTATTGAGCAAGCCCAAAAACTAACATTAACTTCTAGGGCATTTCACAATAATTTGTTGGGCGAATACGAGCAATTCATTACTGCATTTTTTGGATATGATAAAGTATTGCCAATGAATACTGGTGTTGAAGGAGGAGAAACTGCCATTAAATTAGCAAGAAGATGGGGGTACGAAAAAAAGAAAATAGGAGAAAATAAAGCAACAATTATTTTTGCTGAGGGTAATTTTTGGGGAAGAACTTTAGCTGCCATTTCATCTTCTACAGATCCAAGTAGCTATCATAATTTTGGTCCTTTTATGCCAGGCTTTGAATTAGTTCCATACAATGATACTATTGCATTAGAAAAAGCATTTCAAGACAAAAATGTTTGTGCTTTTATGGTTGAACCTATTCAAGGAGAAGCTGGTGTAGTAATTCCCGATGAAGGGTACTTGCAAAAAGTAAGAGCGCTTTGCACAAAATATAATGTGCTATTTATTGCTGATGAAATTCAAACTGGTTTAGCAAGAACAGGAAAAATGTTGGCATGCGATCATGAAAATGTTCGACCTGATATTTTAATTCTAGGGAAAGCTTTAAGTGGCGGTGTTTTACCAATAGCAGCTGTTCTAGCTGATGATCACATTATGATGAATATTAAGCCAGGAGAGCATGGATCTACCTATGGTGGAAACCCATTGGCATGTGCAGTAGCCATTAGTGCGTTAACTGTTTTAAAAGAAGAAAAAATGGCTGACAATGCGGCTATTATGGGTCAATTGTTAAGAGACGAATTGGCTAAAATTCAGTCCCCATTTATTAAAACCATTCGTGGCAAAGGGCTATTAAATGCGATAGTTATTAATCATCCCAATCCAGAAGCAGCATGGGATTTTTGTTTAATACTCAAAGAGAAAGGGCTATTAGCAAAGCCTACTCATGGAGATAAAATAAGATTTGCACCACCTTTACTAATAACTAAAGAACAAATAATCGATAGTGTAAAAATTATTGAGGAAGCATTAAACGAGCTTTCTATTATTGCTTAATTTGATTCACTTTTCAACAATATTATTTTTTGTTGATATTTATTTTAGGTAGAAAGCTCATCAGCATCATGATAGCTGATGTAATCACAAGAACAAATAAAGCAATTTGCTTTTCTGGACACTCCCCTGCATAACATGCAGATAACATTAAATATTTACTAATTGACCACGCAAAGCAAAAAGTAGTAATAAATACATTGAGCCTTTTAGCCCAAATTTGTTGTAGTAGAAAAAGGATCGCACTTGGCCCTGCAGTAAAAAAAATAAAAAGGGCTGGTCGGCCAAAATTGGTTCCTTCAGTGTGAAATCCAGAAATGGTTAATTCTTTGCTTTCTATAATTACCCAAGGAAAGAAACAAGTTGCTATAACAACCATCGCAAGTAAGCATCCAATTATTTGAGAATATTTCATTTAATCAATTATCCTGCAAAGATAACTTAAAAGTTATTGAGCAATTTAATCATTATCGAAATGCATAATCCACTCCGGTTACTTGTGTAAGCAAAGTTTCAGGAGCATCCAAAATGATGGCATTCTTTTCAGGAGTTGGTGTTACCAAAGAATGATTCTTCAAATAATCGATCATAGTATTGTG
>JANOQC010000188.1:0-22311 GCA_031422175.1 Sphingobacteriia bacterium
GTGAATATTACTACTTTTGCTAGCTTAAATTGGTTCTGCCAAATCGAAAGATTGATTGGCATTTTTGTTTATATGCTAATGCAACTTGGTTTTTGAAATTTAAAAGTATAATATTATTTTGATTTGTATGAGTCTCCTACCGAAAGATAGATAGTGATTATTACTACTTTTGCTAGCTTAAATTGGTTCTGCCAAATCGAAAGATTGATTGGCATTTTTGTTTATATGCTAATGCAACTTGGTTTTTCCTAAAGCTTAAGCACTGTAATCATCTTACTAGTTGTATCTGCGCATCCATTACCGGTAACAATTAATTGCACTTTATATTGAGTAGAAGTAGCGGCTTTATTGTAAGAGGTTTCTACGAAACTATAAAAATCATTGCTTTTTATTCCATTTCCAAAGTCCCATTGATAACTATCAATTGTGCTGGTTGGAATGGTAGATCTACTATTGAAAGACCATCGCTGAGATGTAGCATTTTGTGCCACTAAAGTTTCTTCAAATGCTGCTTTTGGTTTAGGATTTTCTCCTTTTGAATTCACCATTTTATTGGTTGTGTACAATAATCTACCATTTAATTTAATAGATAATATTACATCGTAATCATTGGAATATTTGTACTTGTAAATGATTGGATTACCTGTTTTAACAGGAAGTCCGTCCGAAAAATCCCACTCATATACCGATCCTGTAGGAACATTTTCTGTTTCTGAAGTAAAACGAATGGTTTCATTAATACAAGCATTAAATGCTTCTGTTTTAAACGTTCCTTTGATATTATATATTCCAGGAATAAGTACTTTAATTGTGGTATCTGCTTTACAACCAGAATTGGTTGTAACTGTTAGTTTTACTGGATAAGTAGTATCATTGATTTTTTTTGGAAATTCATACCTCACTAAACCAAACGATGAAGTCAACTTATTGCCATCACCCCATTCATATAAATATTGAACAAAGTCTCCTTGATTTACAGAAGAAGTACTGTTAAAAGTAATATAATTTTGGTTGAAAGGATAATCATATTTTACGGTGAAACTTGCTTCAGGTTTAGTAATTTGTCCTAATGCTTTAGTAGGAAATATTACTTTGGCAAGTACTGTATTGGCATCGGCCATTACGTATAGAGCAACTACAAACGATCCTGCTGACTGATATGAATAAGTAACCCTTTTTCCTTTGGTTTTATTTCCATCCCCAAATTCCCACTCATAATATCCCTCACTTGGTAATGAAGTGCCATTGGTAGTAAATGTAAAAATTTCTTTAGAAGGAAAACAGGTAGATGTTTGGCTGAATGTGATGATGATATTTCCATAGGTAACTGTGGTAGTATCTTTAGCAACATTTATTGTGGCTCCTTTAGTGATGGATGCAGAATCAATTTTAATGATTTGATCTAAAGGGATAACAGGATCTTCCTTTTTACAAGACTGCATGATTATTAATGCACAATATATACTATATAGGAATAGTCTTTTTTTCATAAGAGTGCTCTTTAACGAGCTGGTACAGTAATATTAGCTACAGCAGTATCTTTACAACCTGTATTACTTGTTACAATAAAACGAACTGAATAATTGGTTGGGGTTGCTGCTTTGGTATATTCTTGTTCAACATAGGTATTAAAATTATCATTTACCACATTGAAGGGCATTTCCCATCTATAGCCTGTTAAGAATCCATGAGGAATGTTAGACTGACTATAGAAAGCCCATATTTCTTTTGAAGTAGTAGAACTAACCACATTCTTTAACATCAAGGCTTTTGGTTTTATATTTTGTCCAAATGCTTTTACTGCTTTATGCGTTTGATAAATGATTTTGCCTTTTAAAGTGATGGTCATTTTTACATCATAATCATTCTGATAAGTAAATGCTTTTCGAACTGGGTTGCCAGAAACAAAACCGGTGGCATCTGCGAAATCCCAAGTATATACTGCACCTGTGGGCACTCCAGTAGCGTTAGGAGTAAAAATGAAATATTCATTGGTACATCCTTCAAATTGTACTGCATCGAAATTTCCTGAGATATTATAAGTTGCAGGAACAAATACATTTACAATTGCAGTGTCTTTACAACCCGAATTTGCTGATACAATTAATCTAACAGGATAGGTTTTATCTTGTGCAACTAAAGGAAAATTTTTAGGGATAAAGCTATTTGAACTATTGCTTATAGTGCCATCTGCCCAATCCCATAAATGATCAACAATTACACCAGTTGGTACTGAAGATCTACTTGTAAATGTCATGTTATTCAACACATTTATGTCGGCTAATGCGCTAGAAAAAACTGCAGTTGGTGTTACTTGTTGACCAACGGCTTTCACTGTTATAGACAGTTTTTGAATCAATTGATCTGTATTCGATTTTACTTGAAGAATAACGGTATATGTTGCTGGGTTTCTGTATATATTTCTAACGGTCTGACCTACTAATGATTGACCATCTCCAAATTCCCAAACATATTTAGTAGTTGTGGGAACATTTTTTGCCAGCGCAGTAAAAGCAAATACTTCGTTACTTGGATAGCATACGAGTGTTTTGCTATAGGTTATGGTAACATCGCCTTCGGTTACAGAAGCAGTATCTCTAAAAGTGGATAGGGTGCCAGTCACATTGGTAAGCGAGTTTTCGATTGTTGGAGTTGCAGGCATGTCTGCTTCTTTTTTACATGCTGTAAAAAAGGAAGTTGCTCCAAAGCCTAATATTATGGCGAAACGTAGTGTTTTCATTAACTGTACTCATTATTGGTACATTGCTACAACGTAAAATAGGGTGTATTATTGTTCCAAATAGGGGGTATTAATGTGCCTAAAATCAATCCAATATTCCTTTTTAGCAATGATTCTGTTGAAAAATCATATATTGAAATCCTTTAAAATAAATAATTATGAACAAATTACAATCCCTAGATTATGCTGTTTTCTTTTTTTATTTTATAATAGTCTCCGGATATGGTTTTTGGATTTATCGTAAAAAGAAAAAAAATGCCGCTTCTGCATCTCACGATTATTTTTTAGCCGAGGGTTCTCTAACATGGTGGGCAATTGGAGCGTCATTAATAGCTTCGAATATTTCCGCAGAACAATTTATTGGAATGAGCGGGTCTGGATTTAAGATGGGACTAGCTATTGCAACATATGAATGGATGGCAGCCATTTCTTTACTAATAGTAGCAATCTTTTTCATTCCTGTTTATTTAAAGAATAAGATTTACACTATGCCGCAATTCTTAAATCAGCGGTATAACGGAACAGTGAGCATGATTATGGCAGTATTTTGGTTGTTGTTATATGTGTTGGTTAATCTTACTTCTATATTATATTTAGGTGCATTAGCTATTAGTAGTATTTCTGGAATTGATCTTACAATTTGTATGTATGGGTTAGCCATTTTTGCTATTTTAATTACACTCGGTGGAATGAAAGTGATTGGATATACTGATGTAATTCAAGTGTTTTTTTTAGTGCTTGGTGGACTTGTAACAACTTATCTGGCATTAAATATGGTTGCACATTTTTATGGAGGAGAAGGTGTTTTTAGTGGATTAAAAATTATGGGAGAAAAGGCCAATGATCATTTTCATATGATTTTACATGCTGAGAATGAAAGTTTCATGGATCTTCCAGGGTTAACTGTATTAATTGGAGGTATGTGGATTGTAAATTTAAATTATTGGGGTTGCAATCAATATATTACACAGCGAGCTTTAGGTGCCGATTTAAAAACAGCAAGAAGTGGAATTTTGTTTGCTGCCTTTTTAAAATTATTGATGCCAGTTATCGTTGTATTGCCAGGTATTGCTGCTTATGTTTTGTATAAAGATGGAAATTTTCAAACAGAAATGTTGCAGAATGGAGAATTAAATCCTGATAGAGCTTATCCTGTTTTATTAAATTTATTACCAGTAGGATTAAAAGGACTTTCTTTTGCAGCACTCACAGCAGCTGTTGTGGCTTCATTAGCGGGCAAAGCCAACAGTATTGCTACTATTTTTGCTTTGGATATTTATAAGAAAAAAATTCAGCCAAATGCTTCTGAAGTTCAACAAGTAAACGTTGGTAAAATTACTGTTGTTGTTGCAATGATTTTAGCTGTAATAATTGCACCATTATTAGGTATTGATAAGAAAGGAGGATTCCAATATATTCAAGAGTATACTGGCTTTGTTTCACCGGGTATTTTTGCCATGTTTATTATGGGATTCTTTTGGAAAAAAACTTCTTCTACTGCAGCACTTTTTGCTACTGTAGGAGGGTTTGCATTATCTATTTTGTTTAAGTTTATGCCGAATTTCATGGATCTCTCATTTATGGCTCAATTTGGTTTTGCGAAAGCCAATGCAGAAGGAGTTTTTGAAATACCTTTCTTAGATCGAATGGGTTTTGTTTTTCTCATTTGCGTAATTAGTATGTATGTTATTAGTATAATCGATTATAAAAAAGGGAAAACAACTAAAGGGCTTGAGATAGAAGCGAGTATGTTTAAATTACATCCAGGATTTTTAGCCGGAGCTATTATTGTAGTTGGTATTATTACTGCACTTTATACTATTTTTTGGTAACTACTTTAATACTGTTTTATTAAATGGTATTTGTACCTTTATACTTAATAAAAAGTTTATGCAAAGGAATTATCTTTTTGTGATTGTATTGATCGTTACACTGATGTCTTGTACACAAACATCAAAAAAAATTATAGTAACTGATACTGTTAATGAGTCATTTGCTGATTCCAGTATTTCAAAAGTGAATGAAGCGTATAAAAATATAGCATTCGATTCTAAAAGAGATTTTATTTGCGGCATGCCAATTACAGCTGGAGTATCTGATACTGCTCATTTCAATGATAAAGTATATGGCTTCTGTTCCAAAGAATGCAAAGACGAATTCATTAAGAATCCTGCATCATATGTAGCTGCTGCAAAATAATAGGGGCTTATTTTCTCATGAAAATCAGGAATAGTTCTGATTCGTGGCGTTTAAAAAAAGAATTATAGCAAGGTTCAAAAGTAATTAGGTCAAATTCGGCTTCAAATAATTTGATGTATTCAATTTTGCTTCCTCCAAATGGAGGTCCATCTTCAAAATATCGATTGAATAGTAAACCAACAAGCTTGCCATTTGGGGATAAAAGCGATATCATTTTATTTACATAAGCCGGTCTTAAAGTTGGCGATAAGGCGCAAAAAAAAGTTTGTTCAATAATTAAATCGTACTGTTGATCTAGTTCAAAAAAGTCTCCAAGGATAATTTGAATGGATGCGTTTTGATTGAATTTTATTTTTAATGCTTCTACTAAAACTAGTGCAATATCTATAAGCGTGATATTGGTAAATCCTTTTTCAATTAAATAAGCAGCCTCATAAGAATTACCGCATCCAGGAATTAAGATACGGCAATTTTTATTGGTTAATTGATCGATATAATTTTTAATAGGAGGCGACACTTGGCCTAAATCCCATTGAGGGGTATTTGCATTGTACCTACTCGACCAATATTCTGCATCCAAAGAATTATTTTCTTTCATATTTTTTATCTTCCCATCCAACCACCATCTACTGTTAGAATGGTTCCATTTACATAATCCGATGCAGGTGAAGATAAGAAAACAAACGCACCCGTTAGATCATCGGTTGAGCCCCATCGGTTTGCAGGTATTCTCGAAAGAATAGCCGCACTTCTTTCTGGATTAGCTCTTAGTTGCGTAGTATTATCAGTTGCTATATAACCGGGTGCAACTCCATTAACAGTAATGCCATGTTGTGCCCATTCATTTGCAAATGATTTAAGTAAAGAAGCAACTGCACCTTTACTAGCTGCATATCCTGGTACATTTATGCCACCTTGAAAACTCAGCAAAGAGCAGGTGAACACAATTTTACCAGCTTTTTGCGCGAGCATTAATTGACCAATTTCACGTGTGATAATGAATTGAGCGTTTAAATTAATATCGATAATGGTATCCCAATATTCATCGGGATGTTCTGCAACTGGTTTACGCATAATATGCCCAGCATTATTAATCAGTATATCAATTACTGGATGGTCTTTTTTTACTTTATTTAAAAAAAGGTACAAAGAATCTCTGTTAGAAAAGTCGGCTTCGTATGCGTAAAATTTTTTACCAGCAGCATTCACTGCTTTTTCTACATCACTTCCTGATGCAGGCATACTATTGCTAACCCCAATGATATCTGCACCACTATTGGCTAATTCAATGGCTATGGCCATTCCAATACCCCTGCTGCATCCTGTAACCAATGCAATTTTATGATCAACTCTAAAGTTTAACATGAATTTGAATTTATAATAATGATTTGATGTTTACAGGATCCATATCTGTGAAAGACATATTTTCTCCAGCCATCGCCCATATAAAGGAATAAGCTGCGGTAGCTACACCACTGTGTATGCTCCAAGATGGAGAAACAATTCCTTCTTCGTTATTCAAAAATAAATGCCTGGTTTCTTGAGGCTCACCCATAAAATGAATCACTCTCTGTGTATCCGGTAAATCAAAATAGAAATAGGCCTCCATTCTTCTATCATGCAAATGGGGTGGCATGGTATTCCAAATACTTCCTTGTTTAAAATTGGTTACACCTAGAACCAATTGACAGCTTTTTAATCCATCTAGATGTATATACTTATTGATAGTTCTGTGATTGGCTGTTTCAGCGGAACCCATTTCGGCAGGAGTTGCGGCAGCTGCTTTCATTAGTTGAACTGGATATTCGGCATGCGCAGGGCAAGAAAAGAAAATGAATTTGGCTGGAATTTCTCCTCCATCAGATCCAGAAAAAGCAATTTCTTTTTTTCCTTTCCCGATGTATAAACAATCTAATTTGTCTAAATCAAATTTTTCTCCATCAACAGTTACAGAACCAGCAGATCCAATATTTACAATTCCCATTTCTCTGCGATCTAAGAAATTGTCCGATTTTAATGCATCGTATGTGCCTAAAGTTAATGCAGCCATAGCTGGTGTTGCAGCTCCAATAATCATTCTGTCATAATGTGTGTATACGCAGTTAATTGTATTAGGAGCCACTAATTTATCTAATAAAAAGCGTTCCCTAATTTGTTGCGTATTATACTTTACAAAATCTGATGGATGTGTTTGGTGAATAATTTTCATATTACTTTATTTAAGATTGATTACAAATTTATTTTCAATTACTGAACCAGAGTTTAGAAAAACATTATTTTGTTGTTCGTGTTTCGCCCTCACATTGTCATTGTATTGAATGGCAATTTTGTTGGCATTGGAATGATCAAAATGATTATCTGAGAATACCGATTGTTGTACGCCCAATAAATGTATTAAAGCTGCTTCGTCATTACAATTTTGAATAAAATTTTTGGTAAAAAATAATATTGGACCCATAGTACTTTCGTCATTTCCAGTTCTATACAATCCAAGTATTTGGCCATTATTATTGCTGAAAGTGCAATGGTCGATCATCATTTTTTCTACATTATAATACCCTTTGTTCTCTTTTTCGTCGGTAAGTGTAAAGAGATTACCACATTGATTAAATGTAGTGTTTTTGATAGAAATCAGATCGGCATAAGCTGATCTAAATGTAGTTAAGAAACTCTTACCTTTATAATTATTGAATTTACAATTATTGATATTTACCGAAAAATGTATTACTGTTCCTGAGCTATCCGCTTCAATAAATTGATTTGTTAATAATTGATTGGCGTCTATATTGATACTAGTTAAATGTAATTGTGCATTTGAGCCAAGTGTAAATAATGAATTTGTTTGGTTAGAAGAAAAGCGAATTGATTTTTGGTTAGAGCTGAAATATACCTTTTGATTAATGGATAGTGAGCGGTCAAAAACATATGCATCACCAGTTAAAATAATTTCTACTGTTTTTCCTTTAGTTATTAAAGCAGCATACACTTCATTGGCGTCTTTACAGGAGATAGGTAATTTAGCCTCTATAGTTTGTATCCCTTGTAGCATTTTCCATTGAATGCCTAATTGATTGGATTGTTTTTCCAATGCAACAAAAAAAGAAGTATTTGAACTGCCGATGCGATCAGATAAACCTGTTTGTAATCTTTTGGATGCTTCTTGTGAAATGGAATATGGCAATACAATTTTAGAAGTACTACCAGTATAGGAAGGGAAAGAATTGTTAAATACCTTGGAAACTGATATTGCTTTTTGTTCAAAACCATTTGGTATGATTTTGCTTATTTTACTATTCATGATATTGCCTCTAAAAAAAATACTATCAATTTTATCGAAGTACTGAAAAGCCACAATCGGTTTGTCGGAATAAAATAAATTATTTTGTATAAAAACATTTTTTGGAATTACAGATCTTTCTGTATCACTTCCTTCGCAAATGCTAAATGGTGTACAATTGGAAAAAGTGTTATTTATAATTACTGCATCTTTTACTGGTAGATAGCGATTAGGAGGAGAATTGAAAACACCATTCATAATCGCTAATGGAGACCTGAAACCTTCTCCAATACAATTAGAAAAATAATTATTTACAATCCAGTTTCCTTCATTGATTACTCTTACGCCTCCGGTTCCTTCTTTTCCATTTCCTAAAAATAAATTAGATTCAATGGTATTGTTATTTCCATGACGAAGTACAACTGCACCTTGGCATTCTTTGAAAACATTATTTCTTACCAAATTACCACATGATTTGATAGAAATTATTTCTGTTTCTCCATCGCAACGATCAAACAAATTATTCACAATTTTGGTATTGGAATAAAAAGTGCAATGTTCGGAAACGCCTATTCTAATTAATTCTCCTCCATTGCTACCCAGTGGCTTTCTAATTCCAAAATAATTACTATCAATACTATGGTTATTCATTCTACTTCTATCATCGTCTAAAATGATAGCCATTAACACCCCTAAATTAGTTTTGTCTATAAAATTGCAATGGTCTATTCGATTATTTTTACCATACAAAGCCACCCAATAATTGTCTTTCATTCTATTGGGGTTGTTGAATGATTTAATTACACAGTTGGTAACCCTGCAATTTTTGGCTACTTGTTTGCTCACTCTAAATTCCCATGGATGACCATCTGGATAAAAACCATCTGTAAAAACTAACCCATCAATAATCAACCAATTTCCTCCAATCTGCAAATTACTTTTTCCTTTGACAATAACACTACCTCGTGTTGCTGCTTTGATTAGAATTGGTTGTAGTAAAGTTCCACTGCAAGTAAACTTCATAGTTACATTATTCCAATCACCATTTTGCAAAATAATGATATCACCTGGTAATGCTTTAGTATTAGCCTCTCTTAATTCAGCTTCATTTTTCACATTTAAAATGGCAGCTTTAATATCTGTAATAAGCGTATTAGTAGCAAAGAGTAAAAACAAAAATATTTTTTTCATTTTATTTTTTTAGTGGAGATCTTAAAGAAGATTCTCTGATAAATAATTTTGGTTTAATAACAATTTCGGCTTCCGACATATCTTCTTCGCTGTGTAACATTTCTATAAATAATTTAGCCGTAGCTTTTCCCATTTCAAATGCATACATTTCTACACTAGAAATAGAAGGTGTAACTAAACTTGTGATTGGCTCATTGTTAAAGCCAACTAAACCAATGTCTGCAGGCATTGTTAGCCCCTTGTCATTAATAGCCAACATTGCTCCTATGGCCATTCTATCGCTTATTGTGAAGATTGCATCAGGTCTGTGTTTAAGGGCTATCAGTTCCTTTGTTGCTTCATAAGCATACTGTTGATTAAAATCGCAATGAATGGCTAAATGCTTATCGAATTTTATATTATTGGCTTTCAAAGTTTGTAAATAACCTTCCATTCTTTTATTACTGATATTTAAATTTTCTGGACCAGCTAGGATGGCAATTTTTTTAAAACCTTGATCAATCAAATGTTGAGTTGCTTGAACTCCTCCATCCACATTGTCTAGTCGAACTTTCGGCGCTTGCATATGATTAATTACCCGATCAAACAATACCAGGGGAATTTTTTTGTTTTGAATTTTCTTTATATGCTCAAATACTTTTGTTTCACTGGAAACGGAAACTATAAAGCCATCAACTAAACTTTCTAATAATCGATTGGTATTTACAATCTCTCTTCCAAAACTCTCATCACTCTGACAAACCATTACAGTGTAACCAGCTTCTAAAGCAACTTCATCAATTCCTTTCACCATCGTGGCCAATACATAATCTAAATTTGGAATGATTACTCCAATGCAATTGGTTTGTCTATTCAATAAACTTAAAGCCAATTTATTGGGTTGGTAATCTAATTGTTCTGCAAGTTCTTTAATTGCTTTTTTGGTTTCTGGTTTTACATCAGTAGCATCTCTTAATGCTCTGCTCACCGTTGAAGTTGAAATATTTAAAGCTCTTGCAATGTCTTTTATGGTTGTTTGTTTTTCCATTTCGTCACTTAAAAATAAGTACAGTTTATCATATTTTTCGGGAATTTACCGGTTTCGTTACCGGCAAGGTTATCGGACTTGCATTTGGGTAAATATCTAATAATATCCCTTTAATGTTAATATATATTTATTAATACTGTTAAAAAAATAGATAAAATTCATCAAATTTAAAAAGACATTACTAATAAATCGGTATAATATTAGCTTTCGATTAGCTAAAAAAGCCATTTATGCCATTATTAGACAACAAAGTAGCCATCATTACTGGTGGTTCAAGAGACATTGGAGAGCAAGTATCCATAAAGTTAGCAATGGCTGGAGCCAAAGTTTGTATTAACTATTTAAATGATGAGCAAAAAGCACTCAACACTTTAGAAAAAATCAGGAGCAACGGTGGGCAGGCGATTATTGCTAAAGGCGATATGACCATTGCATCAGATGTTACCAAAGTAGTTAATTCATGTATAGAAGCATATGGAGAAACCATTGATATTTTAGTAAATGTTGCAGGCGGTTTAATTGCAAGAAAACTATTAGCAGACATGGACGAGCAATTTTGGGATGCTGTAATGGATGTTAATGTAAAATCTGCTTTTTTAGTGACCAAAGAAGTGGTGCCTCATATGACCAATGGAGGTGCGATTGTAAATTTTAGCAGCCAGGCTGCAAGAGATGGAGGAGGATTTGGAGCTTTAGCCTATGCATCTGCAAAAGGAGCCATCCTTACAATGACTAAAGGATTAGCAAAAGAATTAGGACCTAAAGGAATTCGTGTGAATTGCGTTAGTCCTGGAATGATCAACACTCATTTTCACAATACATTCACTAAAGATGAAGTAAGAAAAAATGTGGCTGCAGCCACTCCGTTGCGAAGAGAGGGGGAAGCTTCTGAAGTAGGTGATTTAGTATTGTATCTGGCAAGCGGTTCTTCTTCTTTTATTACAGGTGCTAGTATGGAAATAAATGGAGGAACTTATTTTGTTTAATGGGTAATGTATTTGATAAACTAGTATTCAAATGCTTTTACAAAATATTGATTGCTATTTATGAGAAAACTATCGGTACAAATATTGATCACTTTATACTTTGCTAGTCATTCTTTTGCTCAGCAACACCCTATTGCTTTTGCTACTAAGAAGGATTTACAATTGGTTAAAAATAGTTTAGCTAGAAATTTGATTTTAAATAAATCTTTTAATGAAATCAAAAATTCCGTTGATCAATGGTTTGGGAAAGATGTAGCTGTTCCATTACCTAAAGATCCTGCTGGAGGATATACACACGAGAAGCATAAAGACAATTATAATTTAATGTTCAACGCAGGTGTATTGTATCAAATTACTGGAGATACTAAATATGCATTGTTGGTAAAAAATATATTTTTAAAATATGCACTATTAAATCCAACATTAAAAAATCATCCAGAAGCTACCAGTTCTTCGCCAGGAAGAATTTTTTGGCAGGCTTTGAATGATGCCAATTGGTTGGTTTATGCAGGGTTAGCGTTTGATTGTATTCATGATTATTTATCAGCATCTGAAAGAAAACAAATTGCTGATGGAGCTTTTAAACCAATTGTAGATTATTTTACCATAGACATCAAGCCATGGTTTAATTTAATTCACAATCACGCTGTTTGGGCTTGCACTGGTGTAGGAATTGTAGGGGTAGCAACGGATAATGAAGAATATGTGAAAATGGCTTTATATGGCACTGAAAAAGATGGTGCTGCAGGATTTATTGCTCATTTAAATGGATTGTTCTCTCCGGATGGTTATTATAATGAAGGGCCTTATTATACACGCTATGCTATTTTACCATTTTACCTTTTTGCAAACGCCATCAATAATACAAAGCCCGAACTAAGTATTTTTAAATTAAGAAATAATATTCTTCAAAAAGCTTTAAATGGTGCTTTACAACAAACTAATTTAAACGGAGGATTTTTTAGTTACAATGATGCACTTAAAGATAAAACATTTATATCAAGCGAATTAGTTGTTGCCATCGATATTGCTTGGCAAGTTTATGGCCCCAATCAAGCTTATTTACCAGTTGCAAAAGCACAAGGGAAAGTGATTTTGAACGCTGGTGGAGTAGGTGTTAGTGCCGCTTTGCAAAATGAAAAAAATATTTCGGCTTTTTATCCGTATCAATCTATTGAATTTACGGATGGTGCAAATGGCAATAAAGGCGGTGTTTCTGTAATGAGGGCTGGTAAAGAGACTCAATTAACCTCTTTAATATTCAAGTATAGTTCACATGGTATGGCTCATGGTCATTTCGACAAATTGAATATTAATGTGTATGATAATGGCAATGAAATTTTGCAGGATTATGGCGCTGCTCGTTTTATTGGCATTGAACAAAAATGGGGTGGAAGGTATTTGCCAGAAACAAAAACATATACGCAGCAAACCATTGCACATAATACCATTACTATTGATGAAACCAGTCATTACGATGGAAAAGAAGCAGAAAGCGAAAAGAATTGGCCAGTTAAATTGTTTGGATCGTTGGGTAATAAAAATGTGCAAGTAGTTGCTTCTTTAGATAAAACAGCTTACAAAGATGTTCAATTGCAAAGAACCATTTTTATGGTTCAATTGCCTGATCAAGCAAAACCTTTGATCATTGATTTGTTTAAAACAACATCCACTGCACCGCATCAATTCGATTTACCTTTTAATTATTCAGGTTCAGTGATCAGTACCAATTTTAAATACACACCTGCCATTAATTCAATGAAGACTTTGGGCAATAAAAACGGCTACCAGTTTTTATGGAAAGAAGCAGAAGCTAAAGTGAATACACCTATGGCACAATTTACTTTTTTAAATGAAAAATCTTTTTATACCATTTCTTCTTATGTTGCAGATTCAGCTCAAATCTTTTTTACAAGAATCGGTGCTAATGATCCCAACTTTAATTTAAGAAGAGACCCTTCTTATATCTTTCGTACAAAATCTGTAAGCCCTACTTTTTTAAATGTAATTGAATTACATGGAAATTATAGCACAATTGCAGAAGTAGCTAATGGTGCATATTCTTCATTAACTTCTATTGAATTGCTACAAGATGATGCTAGTTATACAGTTGGTAAAATATTCTATAAAAATAAAATGCTTTTAATACTTCAATCAAATAACAATTTCGATAGCAGTAAAAAACATTTTTTCAAAAAAAATGATCTAAACATAGAATGGGTTGGACCATATGCAATCATATACAATAATCAATTAATTAAATAATTATTAAATCGAGTGAATATGTCTACTTCAGAAACAATAATAATCCCCAAGCATTTTACTGATACAAATTCAGTTGAATGGCAACAAATGGCTCCTGGTGTTCGAAGAAAAACCTTGACTTATGACGAAAAAATTATGATGGTTCGAGTTGAGTTTGAAAAGGGTGGAATTGGAACATTACACCATCATTATCATATACAAGTTACAAACGTTGAAAGTGGTGTATTTGAAGTAGAAATAGATGGAGTAAAAAAACTACTCAAAGCAGGGGATGTATTTCATGTTCCATCAAACCTTATACACGGGGCTATTTGTATAGAGGCTGGTGTATTAATTGATGTATTCACACCGATGCGAGAAGATTTTATTGGTTAAATATTTAATAATGATTATGGCCCTTCGAATTATCATTTTTCTTGTTTGTATAGCATTCACAGAATCCGTTTTTACTCAAAGCGGAAATATACAGCCATTGCTATTTTCGTTGGATGGGAAAACTATACAAATAAATAAGCAAAAAATTAATAACCAAAATGCCACAATACTTCCTGCATATAAACAACTATTAAAGGATGCTGATAAATCTTTGCTATTTGGCCCTGTAAGTGTGATGGAGAAAACGAATAATCCTCCAAGTGGCAACAAGCACGATTACATGAGTTTAGCGCCTTATTTCTGGCCAGACCCTACTAAGCCAAATGGCATACCTTATTTGCGAAAAGATGGCGAAACTAATCCAGAAGTAAAAGAATATAATGACAAAGAATATTTACCTGCATTATGTGAATCTGTTTATACTTTATCGCTTGCTAATTATTTTTCTGAAGAAGATAAGTTCGCCACACATGCAGTAAAATTGCTGCAAGTTTGGTTTTTAGATACTGCAACAAAAATGAACCCAAATTTAAACTTTGGTCAAGCAATTAAAGGACAGAATACCGGACGGGGTGCTGGTTTAATTGATACGCGTCATTTTGTAAAACTAATTGATGGTATTCAATTATTAAAGCAATCCGGAAAATTATCTACCAAAGATTATATAGCATTACAATCATGGTTTACTGAATTTCTACATTGGATGCAAACGAGTAAAATTGGAAAGGATGAAATGAATGCAAAAAATAATCATGGGGTTTGGTATGATGCACAAAGATTATCAATGGCCTTATTTACCAATCAAAATGAATTGGCAAAGCAAGTAGTTATAAATATTCAACAACGTATCAATAATCAAATGGATGCTAATGGATTTTTTCCTGATGAATTAGCTAGAACTATTTCATTACATTATTCTTTATTTATTTTAGAACCACTATTGCATATAAGTCAAATGGCTAAATTGGTTGATATTGACTTGATTAATTTTAAAGCAGTAAATGGAAATTCTATACCAAAAGGGGTTAACGCTTTGTTACCTTACTTATTGATGGAAAAATCTTGGACTGGCCAACAAATAAAACCATTTGATTTTAAAGAAGGGATTCCATTAATAGCATTGAGTTATTCTATTTTTAGTTGTATTAAATGCAAAGAAGCTATCCCTAAAATTCATCCTACAAAACCAGAAAGCCTTCGAATATTTCTCTTAACACAAAACGATTTATAAAACTAAAAAGCTGCTATGAAAAAGTTACAACGATTGCTATTATTACTACTGCTTTTTACCGGTGGTAATGCCATTGCTCAAAAAGTAGTTACAGGAAAAGTAACCAATAAAGAAACTGGCGAGCCATTGCAAGGAGTTTCTATTATTGCCGACAAATCTAGTGGAGGAACAGTTACCAAAGAAGATGGAACATTTACTTTAAAATACAAATCAGGAGCAACACAGGTTGTATTTAGTTATATTGGATTTACTGCTGAAGTAGTAACATTAAAAGACCAGTCTGATATAGATGTAAAAATGACTATAGCCGTAGCTGATAACAATGAAGTGGTTGTTATTGGTTATGGTACACAGAAGAAATCTAGCTTAACTGGTGCTGTTGCAAAATATAAAAACGAAAGATTAGATGAGATTCCTGTGCCTAGGCTTGATCAAGCATTACAAGGAAAAATGGCAGGTGTACAAGTTCAAAATATTTCATCAGAGGCGGGTGCTGCACCAAAAATCAGTATTCGAGGAATTAGTTCTATTAATGCTGGATCTAGTCCATTAGTAGTGGTAGATGGTCAACCAATACCAGACGGTCTTTCCTTTGTTAATCCTGCTGATGTAGAATCTGTTGAAGTATTAAAAGATGCAGCATCTGCAGCTATTTATGGTTCTAGAGGTGCGAGTGGTGTTATTTTAATTACAACCAAAAGTGGCAAAGCTGAAAAACCTAAATACAATGTAAAATATTCTTTAGGTCAGAAAAAGGATTATAAACGTTATGGTATTTTAACAACTTCGGAATATCAGAATTTGTTGTATGCAGAAGGTGCTCAGCGGTATAAGGATTCTGCTGCATATACTCTAGGTTTCACCGCAGCTAATTTAGTAAACTTTACACTAATAAAGGAGTGCTTGCTACAGATGCAGAAAAAGCGGCTTATATAGTTGAACAAACATTAATGGGAGGACAAGGTACCGATTGGCAAAGTGAGTCTTTAAGGCCAGGATTATTTCAGAATATTCAATTAAGTGCATCAGGGGGCAAAAAAGATGTGCAATATTTTATTTCTGGAGGCTATCAACGAGATGAAGGAATGATGTATAAAAGTGACTTCCAACGTTATTCTATAAGAACAAAATTAGACATCCGTTTAAGTGACAGAGTTAAATTGGGATTGAATGTAAATCCATCCTACTCTAAAAGAATAAGCCCTTCTGAGAACTTTACCAACTATTATCGTTATCCAAGTTTCTTGCCAGTTTATCATACAACACAAACTGCAACCAACGTAAATCAACTAGCACAATGGGCCAATATAAGACCTGGCGATTTTGCTCAGCCAAGACACTTTAGTTCAATTTATTACTCTGGTAAAATGCCTGATGGTAGCATATGGACGCCAGTAGGCACATCTGATCCATTTAGTTCTGCACAGAATACTCCAAAGTCTTCAACCATTGGGCAAGATATTTATGTGAATGAATATCGTTTGCAAGGGTCAGCAGATTTGAATATTAATATTCTACCTGGTTTAGATTTTAAATCTTTAGCAAGTATTTATTTAAATTATACCAACGGATTAAATTTTGCTAACCGTAATGCATCTGCAGATGGTTCAGTAAGCAGAGGGGTTTATTCGAATACCAATAACATTGATTTGTTGTCTGAAAATACTTTTACTTATCGCAAAACATTTAAAAATCATACTATTAATGTTTTAGCAGGATTCACCACTCAAAAAACTACTATTAATAGAGAGCAGACTACTGGAATAGATTATCCAAGTGATAATATACGCACCTTAAATAATGCAGCAACTATAGATAAAGCAGGCACATTTGGAACAAAAAATCAAATTGGTTTAGTGTCCTATTTAGGTAGAATCAATTACGAATACAATAATAAATACTTATTGTCTGTAAGCTTTAGAACAGATGGTAGTTCATATTTTGGAGAAGGAAATAAATGGGGATCTTTCCCATCTATTTCAGCAGGTTGGGTACTAACTCAGGAAAAGTTTATGCAAGATGTAAACTGGATCAATCGATTAAAAATAAGAGCTAGTTATGGTGCCACAGGTAATAATAGGATATCAGATTTTGCATTCTTAGACTTATTGAGTACGGGTAATTATGCTTTTGGCGGGGGTACAGGAGTAAATACCTCAGGACAGGTAACATCAACTTCAAATATTGCCAATCCTAGTATTACCTGGGAACGTACGTTTCAATCTAATTTTGGATTTGATGTTTCTGTATTAAAAAATAAAATCAGTTTATCATTTGATATTTATCAATCTAATACGGAAAGATTATTATTACAACAGTCAGTTCAAGCTATTGCAGGAGTTCCTCAATACTTTAATAATATTGGAAGTTTAAAAAACAATGGGTTTGAAATAGAGTTGAACACAACAAATATTAGTAATAAAGATTTTAAATGGACAACAGCATTTAATTTTTCTCAAAATAGAAATCAAATACAAGAATTGGGTAAAGAAGCTTTCTTGTTAAATCAAGGAGAAAGAACAGAGGTATATCGTGCCAGAGTAGGAGATCCATTAGTACAATTCTTTGGATTCAAAACTGATGGTGTATGGTTGAGTCAATCAGACATTAATACTGCAAGAGCAAGAGGTCTAAACAGTTCATTGGCCAATGTGTTTATTCCTGGGGGATTGAAATTGGTGGATATTAACGGCGATAATATTATTGATAATAATGACCGAACTATGATTGGTACACCTTATCCTGATTTTAATTATGGAATGACGAATACTTTTTCATACAAAGCATTTGATTTTAGTTTTTTAATTCAAGGCGTGCAAGGAGGCAATGTAATTAATGGTGATGCTAACTATAATGAGTCTCGTAGATATATTACTTCTTATAGCCAAAACAGATGGGTGAGTCCTCAATTTCCTGGAGATGGTAAGACACCATATTCTACAATTGGATTCAACTGGATGTTAACTGATTATGTGGTATCAGATGCATCTTATTTGTCTTTGCGAGAGGTAAACCTTGGGTATCGACTACCTAGCAGTTTTTCTAAAGCGATTAAATTAAACTCTTTAAGGGTTTATTTTGCAGCTCAGAACTTATTTTTTAAATCGGCTAGTAATTATCGAGCATTAAATCCGGAAGGTCGTTCAACTACTGGCGCATATGCATCTGCATTAATAGATGGATATCAGCGAGGCAGTTTTCCTATTCAAAAAACCTTTGTATTTGGAATTGACATCAACTTTTAATTATTAAAAATGACTATTATGAAACTCAATAAAATAATCATCTTTGCTTCTTTTATAGTACTAGCTGGATGTAAAAAGTTGATTGATTTAACCCCTCAATCAAATATAAGTTCTGCTACATACTATTCTACCGTAGGAGAAGTAAGTACAGCTTTAACAGGTTGCTATAATGGTATGTTTGCACCACTGAATGATGAATGGACATTATCTGAATTAAGAAGTGATAATACCATTCAAGGAGTTCCCGCAAGTACATCTACTCCAAATAGGGATTTAAATGATTTGGATATGTTTTTCCCAAGTGTATCTCACCAAGGGAATTATAATTTTTGGTTGAACAATTATTATAATATTCGAAATGTAAATTTTGTATTAAATAGCTTGAATGTAAATTATATACCAAGCAGTGGTACTTTGAATTTTGATCAAGTTGGTATTCCTGCAATAGCAACAGATGTAAAACGAATATCTGCGGAAGCAACATTTATTAGAGCTTATCACTATTTTAATTTGGTAAGATTGTATGGTGATGTTTCTTTAGTGCATGAACCGATTAGCCCTGATGAAGCAAAAACAATTAACCGATCTCCTGTAGCAGATATTTATAAATTAATCATTGCTGATTTATTAAATACAGTAAATAATGGAAGCACTGTAAAGTTTGCTGCTATTCCTTCAGCTAATTTAGGGAGAGCTAATAGTTGGAGTGCAAAAGCATTATTAGCCAAAGTATATTTAACATTAAATCGCAAAACAGAAGCAGCTACATTGTGTCAGGATATTATTACTAATAGCGGTTATGCATTACAATCATCTTATGCGAATATTTTTTCTATCAGTAATGAAATGAATTCAGAAATATTATTTGCAGTAAGATTCAAAGCAGGTGGAATAGGCTTGGGCACCTCATTGCCCAATGCTTTTGCACCTTTGAATAGTGGTGCTGCAATTATTGTTGGAGATGGAAGAGGATTGAATTTTCCTTCACAGGAATTATACAATTCATATAGTGCAATTGCGGCTGTTGGAAATGTGCGTTCAGCAAATACATCAGTAACACTAACGGTTGCAAATCCTGCAATAACAGTTGGCATGACGGTTACAGGTACACAAATTGCAAATGGAACAACCGTAGCTGCAATAAACGGTACAACTTTAACTTTATCTATACCAGCCAACGCAACTTTAGCTACTGCAGCATTATTAATTGGAGGAGATGCAAGAAGAACGGTAAATATTGGCATTTTTACTGGCGCTAAATTCTTTGTTCAAAAGTATATTTCTAATACTACAGTTGCTAATGATGCAGAAAATGATTGGTCTGTTATTCGCTATGCAGATGTTGTATTAATGTTGGCAGAGGCACAAGGAAACAGTGTTAGCAGTATTGGCTTGATCAATCAAATAAGATCAAGGGCAAATGTTTCAGCATTGGTAGCTACTACTATAACAACACCAGCACAATTTGAAAATGCTTTGGCTAATGAAAGAAGGTGGGAGTTCCCTTTTGAAAATCAGCGTTGGTATGATTTATTACGATTCAATACCACATTTACAACCATTAAATCAACAGATGTTTTAAAAAATCATTTTGCAGCAATGTATACTGTTCATTATGGATTGTATCCTGCTCCAAGATTGACGCTGTTAGAAATGCAAGCCTTTGTTACCAACGATCGGATGTTGTTGCCTATACCGCAAAGAGAAATTGATAATAATACACAAATTGTAATCAAACAAAATCCTGGGTACTAAAAATGATTTAATGAGAATAGTATTAATGATTTCCTTTATCGCTTGCTATTTGACTATTTATTGTCAGACAGTAAGCGATACTGTTTATAAACCTGTGGCGTTCCCTAAAGGATATGAAGCCAAACTAGATGTTGTTTATACTATTGTAAATGGTTGGGAGGGAAAATTAGATTATTATATTTATCCTTTGAGTAAACAACCAACCCCATTGGTAATTAATATACATGGAGGCGGATGGAACCATGGCGTAAAAGAAGGACAGGGAGGCTTCTCCCCTTTTTTTAAAGAAGGGTTTGCTGTTGCCAATATAGAATACAGATTAACACCACAAGCAAAAGCACCAGCAGCAATTGAAGATACCCGTTGTGCATTGATCTATTTGATTAAAAATGCTAAGCAATTAAATATTGATGTAAATAAAATTGTTATCATGGGTGGTTCTGCTGGAGGCCATTTGGCATTGATGGCTGGTTTACTAGAGAACAACCATTTATTCGATAACAATTGTACCGGATTTGAAAAAATAAAAGTAGCAGCAATTATTGATAAGTATGGGATTAATGATGTAGGTGATTGGGCATATGGACCCCATATTACCAGTAAATCAGCAACCAATTGGTTAGGATCAAAAGCAAAAGACGATGTCTTTATTAAATCGGTTTCACCAATCAATTATATTACGAAAAATAGTCCTCCAATCTTTATTGTTCATGGAAATGCCGATCCAACTGTGTCATATCAACAGTCTGTGGTATTATATAAAAAACTAGTTGAATTTGGAGTTAAAACAAAGTTCTTAACTGTTGATGGAGGATTGCATGGGAAATTTGATAAACAAAAAAATGATGAAATCAATATTGCAATGATGCAGTTTATTGCTGAAATTTTCTAATCATTCACGTAATCAATTTACTGGAAAAATGATGGATCAAAAGTTGAATGATACCATCATATAAAAACCCACAAACTGATTGTTAGGGGTACTTATTCGAAAACTACGAAAACGTTGTAGTAAATATTATTAAGCTATCCTTTTATTATATAATTAAGTGTTGTATATTCAAAAATGCACAGAAAATGGAATCTACGGATAAAAAGCCCATTTATATAGTAGTGGAGATACCAACTTAGTAACTATAATTATGAAAAAGATGGAAAAATATCTTTTACTATTTTCGAGGGGATGTATACGATTATTATTGCTGGGATTAATTCTTGGAATTGCAGTTACTGCATTTGCACAAAAGGAGGATTCGAAGCGTCCCTGGTTTTTCATACAGATTTCAGACCCACAGTTTGGTATGTTTAATAACAATGCGAGTTTCGAAAAAGAAACAATTCTATATGAAGCTGCTGTAAATAAGATAAATAAATTAAATCCTGATTTTTTAGTAATTACAGGTGATTTTGTTCATAATTCAAATTCAGATTCACAAATTCAGGAGTTTAAAAGAATTACCGCAAAAATTAATCCGAAAATTCCGGTTTATCTTACTCCGGGAAATCATGATCTGGGGCAAATTCCTGATAAAATGAGCAGGAAAAAGTACAAAAAAAATTACGGCGACGATAAATTTTTATTCAAACACAAAGGATCCACATTTATTGGATTTAACACCAGCCTTATCAAGGCAAAAATGATTGAGCCAGAAAAAAAACAATACAAATGGCTTAGCAAAAAACTCATGAAAAGCCATGAGTCGGAACACTTAATTTTATTCTGCCATTATCCTTTTTTTAATAAATCGGTTGATGAACCAACAGGATACTCCAACATCGACTTAGACAGCAGAGAAAAATACCTCACCCTCTTCAAGAAAAACAAAGTGGATGCATTATTTGCTGGTCACCTGCATAATAACAAACTGCTAATGGATGGACAGACGCAATACGTTACAACTAGTGCAGTTGGGAAACCCCTTGGGGAAGCCCCTTCAGGTTTGCGGATTATAAAGGTATACAGCAACAAAATTGAGCATACTTATTTTGGTTTGGAAGAGGTTCCTGATTTCGTTCAGTT
>JANOQC010000189.1:0-5136 GCA_031422175.1 Sphingobacteriia bacterium
AAATTGAAGCTTCTACAATCATTTCTTTAGAAAATAAGTATGAGTTTTTGACGGCTAATTCTAGTAACTATGGGTCTGGTTTTTTTATTGATAATTTTGGCAATAAATGGATTGCAACTTCTAATGGCTTGGGTAAATACCAAGATGGGCAAATCAGTTATTATGGTAAAGAACTAATAAATAAAGAATGTCAAACATCCATTGTTTATTCAGACCGTTTAGGAAATATTTGGTTTGATTTACACTATACCAATCAATCTAACAACAAAAAAGTAGTAAAATTTGATGGGGAGTATTACACTATTTATGGTAAAGAGCTAGGTTTGGATAATTCTTATATCCTGGCTATTAATGAAGATAATGAACATAATATTTGGATAAGTGGATTTGATAATTTTTGCGATAAGTCATCAGTAACTAAAATTGATAACAAAAACATTACCAAGTATGGGGAAAAGCAAGGGTTTAAAAGATATATCAATACATCTGTTTTTCAAGATAGTAAGAAGAAATATTGGTTTTTTGGAAATAAAAACTTAATAACAAAAGATACAAAAAATACTATACTGTACGAATACAGGGATTTATTGGATAGCAATAACATTATCAACGATTATGCTGAAGATGAGGATGGTAATTTTTGGTTGGCAACGGATAAAGGGGTACTTAAATATGATGGAAATACTTTTAAGAATTACACTACAAATTCCGGATTAGATAGAGGCATAACAGGGGTCATTTATGATACAATTAATCATCAATTATGGTTTTCTACTTTGCAAGGAATTGTATCCATCAGTAAAGAAGAAATCAATAAGCAAAACCCAATCGTAAAACAATACAATAAAAAGATAGGCTTTGATATAGAAGTTCCAAGACCAGGCAGTTTGCATTATGATAGGCAAGGAAATATCTGGTGGAATGATAATATTAAACAATGGAAATTTAATTATCCGGCCATCAAACAACAAAAGAAGTATCCAGTTAAAGTAAAAAATATTCTTTTAGAAAATAAAAATGTTTCTTGGGTAAGTTTACTGCTTGACCAAAAAAAGGGAACCAAAGATGATAGCTTAAGCGTTCTAAATGAAACTGCCTTAAAATTCAATAAGAACTTAACAAAAGAAGAAACAAGATTGATGTTAGAAGAATTTGGAGATATCAGGTTTGATAGTATCGTTGGTTCAGACTTTATACCCGTAAATCTTAAAATACCTTTCAACAACAATAATATCCGTTTTGAGTTTGCCTCTCTTTCACCTTCTTTTGCAAAATATGCGCAATACCAATATTTATTGGAAGGGTATGACAAGGATTGGAGTTCATTGAATACCAAAACGGAGGCAAGTTTTGGTAACATGCATGAAGGAGATTATATATTTCGTGTAAAATCACTTGATGTATTAGGAAACTGGTCTGAGACCAGTTATACGTTTACTGTTTTACCACCTTGGTACAGAACTTGGTGGGCATACACATTATATGCGTTACTATTTTTAGGTGGGTTAAGAGTTTTTAGCAAATGGCGCGAAAGAAGATTGCGCTATGAAAAAGAACAGCTACAAAATAAAGTAGAAGAAAGAACAGTTGAGTTGAAGAAAAAATCGGATGAGCTTGAATATTCATTAGCCGATTTGAAATCTACTCAAACCCAACTAATACAATCCGAAAAAATGGCTTCTCTCGGAGAACTCACTGCCGGCATTGCCCACGAAATTCAAAACCCGTTGAACTTCGTGAATAACTTTTCGGAAGTGAATAAAGAATTACTGGTAGAAATGAAAGAAGAAATGGATAAAGGAAATCTTACTGATGCAAAAGAAATTGCGAATGATGTTATAGAAAATTCAGAAAAAATTAACCACCACGGCAAGAGAGCTGGCGATATTGTAAAAGGCATGCTACAACATAGCAGAAGCAGCAGCGGTATAAAAGAACCAACAGACATCAACGCTTTAGCCGATGAATATCTAAGATTGGCTTATCATGGTTTAAGAGCAAAAGACAAATCATTCAACGCAACGATGATAATAGATTTTGATGAAAGTATTGGTAAGATCAACATCATTTCTCAGGATATTGGTAGAGTGATTTTGAATTTGATTACGAATGCGTTTTATGTGGTGAATGAAAAAAAGAAGTTGGGAATTTATAACTACGAACCAACTGTTAGCATATCAACAAGCTCGATTCAGCCCTCCCGAACAATCGGGACAGGCTCTTCAGAGGGTCGGATTGTTCAAATAAAAGTATCTGACAATGGGGGTGGCATCCCTCCAAAAATTCTAGACAAAATATTTCAACCCTTTTTCACTACCAAACCAACAGGTCAGGGCACAGGTTTAGGATTGAGTTTGAGTTATGATATTGTGAAAGCACATGGTGGAGAGCTCAAAGTTGAGACGAAGGAGGGAGAAGGCTCAACATTTACTATTCAATTACCTCTCTAATAAAATTATACTTAATGAAAATTTTAAAAATCATATTCTGTCTTTTCTTGCCTATTTTTTCTTTTTCGCAGGTGAATCCACTATATCTCGAGCCCACAAAAAAGCAAGCAGATAGTTTAAGGATTGAGTTGAAAAAAGAAATAAATGATACGCTTCGAATGGCAGCGTATAGGGAGCTAGCTCTTTTCTATTTAGATATTAATTCTGATAGCGCTTTGTTTTTTATAGAAAAAGATTTACCACTTGCAAAGAAATTGAATTTGAAGTTATGGGAAGCCGATGCACATGATCTAATGGGGCTTATAACAAGAAATACGGGCAATTATGTACAATCTTTAAAATCTTTTAATGCAGCATTAGCAATAGCAGAAAATACTGATTGCGAAAAAAACATTTGGAATATCTCAAAATTTACGACAAGTCAATCGCCTCAATTTGCCCGTTTAAGTATGTTAGCCACAATGCAGAGTGATGCTTCCGGACTATATGACATAACAGAAAACTATGACAAGCAGCTCAAAGTAATTCAAAATTGTTTAAAAAATGGGTTTAGTATAAATGATAAAACAATTCTTTCACAAGGTTTTAGAGGCTTAGGTCAAATATACTTTAGGCAGAATCAATTGGATTCGGCATTAGCTTCTTACAAAAGATCTAACAACTATAGTAAAGAAGTAGGGTACAATAAATATTCGGGTAGCTCCTTTCTACGAATAGGTGATATTTATTTGAAACAAGGATTTCCAAAACTCGCATTGGAAAATTATTTAACAGCCTTAAAATTTGATATAGAACAAAATAATTATTCTGGATTAGGACAAGATCATGTTGCAATAGCTATTTATTATAATACTATTGGTAATAATGATTCGGCACTTTATTATGCCAAATCAGGTCTTGCTATAACCAAAAATACGGGTAACGTAACTGTTACCATTATTGGTTATAACACTTTAGTAACTATTTATAAGAGCAAAAAAAAATCAGATAGTGCTCTCCTGTTCCTGCAACTTGCAACGGATGCAAAAGATTCTTTACTGAGCCTTGCAAAAATTAAACAACTACAAAATATAGGGTTTGATGAACAGCTTCGTTTACAGGAATTAGAAAAAAACAGAATTGAAACGCAATCTAAAATCAGGACCTATGGAATGCTTGCAGGACTTGTAGTGCTGAGCATTATCGGTTTTATTCTTTATCGAAACAATCGCCAAAAGCAACAAGCAAATTTCGTTTTGCAAGAACAGAAAGATAGAGTTGAAAGTACTTTACATGAATTAAAATCCACCCAAGCCCAATTAATTCAATCCGAAAAAATGGCCAGCCTCGGTGTACTTACGTCTGGCATAGCTCATGAAATTCAAAACCCATTGAACTTCGTGAATAATTTTTCTGAAGTCAGTAATGAGTTGATTGATGAAATGAAAACAGAGTTTAAAAAAGGTGATACTGAAGAGGGTTTTGCAATTGCCGATGACATTAAACAAAATCTCGAAAAAATTAATCACCACGGCAAACGTGCGGGTGACATAGTAAAAGGTATGTTACAACATAGCCAAAGCAGCAGTGGTAAAAAAGAACCTACCAATATCAATGCATTGGCCGATGAATATTTAAGATTGGCTTATCATGGATTAAGAGCAAAGGACAAATCATTCAACGCAACGATGGTAACAGATTTTGATGAGAGCATCGGCAACGTCAACATTATACCACAAGACATTGGAAGAGTTATTTTGAATTTGATTACAAATGCGTTTTATGTGGTGAATGAAAAAGCGAAGGCCCCCCAGCCCTCCACCCCCCTTCCCCCTAAAGGGGGTGCATTAAAAGACTCTGAAAATTATGAGCCTACTGTTTGGGTTAGTACTAAATTAATATCTCCCCCTTCAGAGCCTGTCCCGACTGGTCGGGAGGGTCGGGGGGTTTTAATAAGTGTGAGGGACAATGGAGGTGGAATCCCTCCTAAAATTCTCGACAAAATCTTCCACCCATTCTTTACCACCAAACCAACTGGTCAGGGAACAGGATTAGGTTTGAGTTTGAGTTATGATATTGTAAAAGCACATGGTGGAGAGTTGAAAGTGGAAACGAAAGAAGATGAAGGAAGTATTTTCATAATTCAATTATCAACCTAAAAATACTCTTTTCATGAAATATATATTAAAAATAATACTGCTTTTTTTCATTCCATTTATTGGATTGGCTCAGGATTCTGTAATTATAATTACACCTGAAAATTTCAGTAAAGACTTAGACTCTTATGCTCTTGCATCTAAGGATGGTTGGATTTTCCACCAAGGAAATGATAGTAATTGGGCAAAGGAAACTATCGATGTAACAAACTGGAAAAAATTAAAGCCTACCAACCTTTCTGTAAAATATGCTGATAAAAATGGACGTGTTGGGGGCTGGTTTAGAATAAAAATAAGAATTGATAGTTCATTAAGCAACCGAGAATTTGGTTTTAGATTTGGATCTTTAGCAGCTACCGATTTATACATCAATGGCCAATTTTTTACAACTGCTGGAAATACAGGTAATAACGGAAGACTTTTTAAATCAAATGATCCTACCAAAAAAATTACTAATCCTTATCCTTTAAAATCAGGAGAAACATATACCATCGCATTTCATGTGGTAGATTATACTAGAACAATTTCTCCTTACCTATTAAAATCTGAAA
>JANOQC010000190.1:0-2122 GCA_031422175.1 Sphingobacteriia bacterium
GGGCAAAAGTAAATTTTTAATGTGAACCGCATATGAATATTCCTGAAAGTTGTAAACCCAAAAAGGGATCTAGTATAAAAGTATTATCTTGAATTGAACTTATTAAATATATAATCATCATCATATGTTGAGTTGGGGCAATTATTGGAAGGAAAATCCAAAACTTTTTGTGAAAGTGATGGAAAAAAGCACCCAGTTTGTTGCTAAAAAGCTCCAACTGCATCAATTAATCAATCATTCAACCAATTTATTAGATTTTGGATGCGGTCCAGGCTATTTGGCCAATGCCCTAAAAGGAAAAATAAATAGTTATTATGGAGTAGATATTTCAAGCAAATACATTCAAATTGCCCAAGCCAAATGTGCTGATACCGCTAATTTTTATTTTAGAGAATTCCCTTTAGAACAATCAATCAGTTCATTGACATTGCTGAAGCAAGAAGGGAAACAATTTGATACCATCATTATATTGAGTGTTATCCAATATTTTGAAAAAAAAGAGGATGTATTGGCACTATTAGAAAACTGTAAAGCAATACTTGCTGCTGGTGGAAAGATTCTATTGGTTGATGTAATAGAGAATGAAAAAGGGCTTTGGAAAGATGCTGTAAGTGTTATGATGGATAGTATCAAAAATGGATATTTGTTCTCCTTCATTCAATTTATGTTGAGAGCAAAATTGTCTAAATATAATTCTTTGCGAAAAAAACACCAGCTTTTCATGCTTTCTAAAGAAGAAGTAGTTGAAATAGCAACTCAATCAGCACTGCAAGTATCCATTTTACCTTGCATCACCCTTCAAAGTAGCAGGATAAGCTATTGCTTGAGCTAGTAGAAAATATATCTTTGTAGGGCTATGTCTTTTTCAATCAAACAATTAACTCAAAAGCCATTCTTTAATAGTGAGCAAAATCTCATTCGTATATATTTGATTGCCTGTGTATTAATTAGCTTGAAAATTGCTTTTTTAGAAAGCTATGATAACTACGATAGTTTTGTTGCGGCATTTGAACATTTGAAAAAGCAATATGATTTGTACCTGATGTATCCCTCGGAATACCATACAGAGTATAATTACAGTCCTTCCTTTGCTTTTTTCATGGGGCTATTTTATTATTTACCCGACTGGATTGGTATATTATTTTGGAACTTAACGCATACTATTGCACTACTCACTGCAATTCATTTAATGCCCATCGATCTAAAGAAAAAAATATTTATCTATTGGTTTTGTTTAATTGAATATATAACCGCTGCAGAAAATGTACAAACCAATGCAACTGTTACTGCTTTAATCATGCTCGTATTCATCTTTCAAGAAAAAGGAAAAACAAGTTGGTCGAGCCTGTTTTTTGTGTTTGGATTTTTCTTTAAAATCTATGTGCTTACTGCTGGTGTATTCTTTTTATGTTATAAAAAAAGAGGTGAATTTGCGCTGAAAGGATTGGGATGGGCCATATTGTTTTTTTTCCTACCATTATTGATTGTTTCAATTGATCAGTTGGTTTTTTTATACCAGAGTTGGTTGCATCGATTACAATTACAATCTATACGAGATTCATTGAGTTTAATTGGGGTAATAGGCATGTTTAAATCAGTTCAATTAGATCAGGGTTGGATTATTTTAGCAGGAACCATAACAATGCTTTTGGTATTACTCAAAAAAGAAGTGTATCAAAACAGCCAATTCAGGCAACTATACTTGGGGGGAATTTTATTATTTACAGTTGTATTTAATCCAGGCGTAGAATCCCCATCCTATATCATTGCTGTTGCCGGAGCTGCTATTTGGTATATCACTTTGGACCGATTAAAATGGCATCAATGGTTGATGATCTTCCTCTTTATTTTTACCTGCCTATCCCCTACCGAAATATTTCCTAAACCAATACGCGATCAATTCTTAAAACCATATCATATAAAAGCAATTCCATGTATTATTGTATGGGCTATTTGTATGGTTGAATTATTTAGCTGGAAAAAAATAAACACAAAAACAATTTCATGAAAATATTAGTAACAGGTGCGGATGGATTTATTGGATCACACCTCACAGAAATGTTGGTGAAACAAGGTTTTGATGTGCGTGCTTTTGTTTTGTACAATTCATTTAATACATGGG
>JANOQC010000191.1:0-22419 GCA_031422175.1 Sphingobacteriia bacterium
TTTAACTCAAAGTTCTTTTTGTCTAGATACAAAAAGAACCAAAAAAATCATTCCATCATTTCAATTCCTATATGGTGCGATTAAAAGATCGGGTCTACCCCAATAAAGCATTGTATCTCCGTATTTTCAATTCCTATATGGTGCGATTAAAAGGATACTGAGCCACTGCAGTAGCATAGGGATAACTCATTTTCAATTCCTATATGGTGCGATTAAAAGCCGTTTTTTAAGTCGGCTGGAAGCTTTAAAAATCAAGGTATTCTGGGTTTAAAAGTAATGTTTTTTTGGTAAAATAGTTGTCGATGGACGATTGTATAATTTATTGCTTACATCGACAACTCAATAAATTGCTGTTAGTTAACGATTTGTGTTTCAAATTTCAAAGAACAAATACCAAAATCAAACGTTTGGATGGTATCGACAACTACAATAAATTATCAAGGATATTTTTTTCCTTCCCTATCACCTCTTTCTCTAACCATCTTTCCGACCTGCTTTTGAAAATAATAACGCTGTCTTCTTCCTTTTTCATTATCATTTTTGATTTATTTAATAGCTCTTTTAGTTTTACTTCTGTAATTTCTCCTTCAAACACACTATTCTGTATCCAATTTAAGTATTGCCGGCACAATTTCAGCATTTTTACTACTCGTTTTTCTCCAATATCGTACACTAAAATAATATACATAATTACCACCAAGCTTTAAATGGTTTATATTCCTCAATTTGGAGAATATGTTTGCTAAGTTTATAACATTCTAATTTTACCAAGTGCTTATAACTTACATTCCTGCCTAAAGAACGGTGTTTGATGGTTTCATTCAATTTTTCATCCCAGGCTTTTACTACAATTTTTCGCCCGCACTCTTTTAGTAAACAACTGTTTAATTGTTTATCGAAATCAGAAGATTGAATTTGCTTTTTGTTCAATAATGAAAAAATCAACCGGTCAGCTAAAATTGGTTTGAATATTTCTGCCAAATCAAGTGCAAGAGAAAATCTACGCTCACCTGGTTGGTGTAAAAAACTGATAGTAGGATTGAGCTGTGTATGGTAAATCATATCTAAACAAAGTGTATAACACATACTGTTTACAAATGATACCAGTGCATTTACTTCGTTACTTGGGGGTTGTTTGGTTCTATTGCCCATGCTAAAATCATTAATGATAACATCAAAAGCATCGTAATAATTCATTCTTATATTTCCTTCTAACCCCATAAGTGTTGGAATATCTTCTGCAAATGGCAATTGCAGTATCAGCAATTCTATTCTTTGGATCGGGCCACTTGTATCTTTTTCCCTGTTATTATAATATCGCAGATTCTTTACCATATTAAATGCAGCTGCCTCAATTAATTTTATGGCTATCGACATTCTCTTCTTTAAATTACTGTATGCCCCCACCTGAGCTACCAACATTTTGCCTGCTAATAAATAATCTTTAGGCATATAGGAACCAGTATAATGTTCATAGTAATCAAAAAAGTGAACACTAATATGTGATTTACCTAAAAAATTATACATGGCACTATTCGCATCAAGGCTTCCAAATGCGAATAGATTATCAACCGTTTCAACAGGAATATATTTAGCCACTCCTTCATTCCCATCTTCATCTACAGGAACAAATTTTAAGGTATTGTCTTTTCTGCTTAGTCGACCAGGGTTAAAGAGATAATAAGATTTTTTCATGCGTTGCGTAAATATTATTCGGTACTATAACAGAAATCGAAATAAGAACAACTTTTACAAATTTTTGCATTTAACAAAGCAGGGCAATATTCGCTCGATACAATTTCCCTAATTTTATTGATAACAAGCGTTAGGTAGGTTTTGTCTTCTGCTGATAGATTTATTTCTTTTGTTTCTTTTAATTTAGGATATTCCAATAAACCAGTTACACCTTCTATACCGTTCTGTTCTAGTAGTAAGATATAATATTTCAATTGCCATTCATGCGCGGCCTCCATTTTACTAGATCTTTTAAGCTCATGTATTACTTTGTTTTTAGCGTCATAAAAATCTATTTTACTACCGCCTATATCAATCTCCGAATATTTCTCCGCTCTTTGTGGATAGCTGGTTTCGTGCAGTAGTTTTCCATCAGATACTGTTTCTGAATTATGTTCCATACTAATACCATTGGCAAATAGCCACAATTTTCTGTGACAGATATGGTAGTAATTAATATGGGTGGCGGTGAGATTTATCTTATACTATTTTTGGTCTTATTTAAATAGATCTGTAAAAAATATTTTTAGTTCATTGATTACCATAACTCTATCTACTTTTTCGTGTAATTGATGATTTAACCTTTTATCCCAAGTTATTTCTACTTGTTTAATTCTTTCTGGTTCAAAAAAGTCAGCTACTGTATTAAAGTTAATATTTTTAAATCTACATTTAAGTAAGAATGCATTTTTACTGCATTCCAATCAATTGTATTGATGTTATTTTTTATGAACCACAAATCATAAAAATCTCTTGCCTCGCCTCTATTTCTTTGTATTAAAGAACGCATTTTTTCGGCAAGTACTTCTTGAAGTGAATAACAGGGAATAGTTAATTGAACTAAATCAGCATCACTAAATAAATGCAGTAGTTTTCTATTTTCTTTTGGAAAGAGTACGGTTTCATAAAATCTACACTCGAACCATATTTTGGTATGGCAGTCTTTTCCAAATTTCGGCACCTCCTTCTTTGTATGATTAGCTCCCCAAAAACATATTTCAATATCCCAACCAATATGCTGATCATTAAAAAGGGTATTTTCGAATTTAAGTATCTTAAATGTAATCCCAATATGCTCGGTTATGGCATCACAAATTTTTTCTATCAGCCTTTTTGTAAGTATAAACGCTGGGTTAATAATAGTGGCATCAATATCTTCTGAAAAGCGATAGTTTTCGAAATAGCATTTTTTTAGACAAGTACCCCCTTTAAATAATAAGTTATTATATGCCCAAGACTGTTTAAATAATTCATTCAAAAAGTGACCAAGCACATAATCCTTGTCGATAGTATCGGAAGGCACTTGCCGTGTTTCGGCAATTGTTCTGATTTCTTTTTGTAAAATCATATTGCTTGTTAATATTGGTTTTCACTCATTGCAATAAGTTGTTCTGTTGGTATGTTGAGTCTTAGTTTCCACCTAGCATTAAATGAACCTTCATTTTGACTTGATGCCTCGAGCATATTGTACTTTTCATTTACACAACTCAATGCATATTTTATAAAACCCTGCATGCCTGTTTTCTGATATAATTCAACCAAATAGCCCAATCGCTTGGTTACCGCAATATTGTTAACAGAACGGCATGCATCAATTAACCTAGTATTGTTGAGGGCGGCTTTTTTTATAGCAAAAAGCAATTCGGCAAACCCGCCACTATATTGTGGCAAATCAAAACAATCTACAATGGTTTTTTCAATGTTTGTAATTTTATATTGATGGTTGCCCACTCCAGATACTTCATAACCAGTGGCTTTGGTTGGTTTTACTTTAATAAAATGGTAGCTTACTCCAAACACAGTTTTATTTTTTTTTAACTTGGGCGTTTGCACAAATATTGTATTGGGAAATTGATCGGTGAGGCCATGTAAATTCAAAGCCGACCAATAAGCCACCGCACCTTCAGGAGCCAGGTATTTGGCTATCACATATTCATTTCTAAAATTATGGCGGCAGTATTTCCCTTTTTCTATTCGGCTCAATAGCCCCCTTTTAACCAAGGTTTCAATATTGCTTTGAATGCTTTTTATCGGTTGCCCAATTGCTTTTGCCAAATCTGCCAAGTCAAAAATATCCATTTCCTCATCATTCAAATAGCGCATTATATAATCTGTATTCATTACCTATTGTTATATTATATGGCAAATATAATGGTTTTTGATATAACTAAAAGTAATAACATTGGCAAATAGCTATAGTTTTCTATGGCAGATATGATAATAGTTGATATGGGTGGCGGTCAGGTGCACATAAAAAATCCCAACTTAGAGTCGGGTTTTATTTGAATAGGTTTATTGATTTTCATAATCAAATGCGGTCATCAGCTCTTTCAATTTTTCCTCCGCTCTTTCAAGTGCATCAATTGATTCACCTTTTGTTTGAATAAAACCACCAGCCTGAATACTTATAAATGTATCAACTCCTTTGATAGAATCATCAACAATAGGTTGCGCCTTATTTGAATCTTCTTCAGAAAGTTTTGCTCTAATGCTACCTGCAATTGAATTAGCATTATCGCTTATTGACAAAGCCAGTGTGTCCATCAGACTAAATGTCCGGGATTGATTAGAAGTTATCTTCCAATCAATGATCGATTTTGCCAATCCTTTTATCCACTCATCTCTAATTGCTTTTGGTGCGACAAGGCAAGGACCAAATACATTTTTAGATTCTACCCATCTTTCACCTTTCAATTTTTCAATTGTTGCGTCCGCCATTTCAGGTTCAAAGGAATTTATACTTACAGAAAATAATCTTCGTAAGTCAATGGCTATATCTGTTACAAATAAACCAGATGCCCTGCTATTGTTGGGTATCCATTTTCTACTTAAACTTCTATCTTTCCCTTCTAAGAAGGCCACAATATCAGCGTCATTTAATTCCTCCCCCTTTTCATCTCTCACAATAACTTTATTATTTGGTCTGTCACTTCTATCAAAAGATGCATTTTCAGAATCCATGCCTGCCAATAGAGGATGCAAGGCTCTCATTGCAGAAATTGAAAGAGGGCTTCTCCTTTTCAATGTTCTATCTTTCCCCCCTTTAGCTGCTTTCATCCAACCCCCAAACAATTGATCAATATATGTTGGGTCACAGGTTCCATAAACCTCACCTTCTTTTAATTCTTTCTGTTTTGTAACATCAAAAAGAAAAGTTGTCGGAGAAGGCATCTGATTGGTGATTTCACATAAAGAATCTATCAATGAACGCTTTACTTGTTGGCCACTTGAAAAAGGGATTCTTCTGTTAAATTGAGCATCATAATAATATTTTTGTCCATCAGCAACACAAAAAACCGTATGTTCCGCTCTTTTCAATGTTCTTACATAAATTGTATTCATGTTATCTAAGTTTTAATTGTTTAAGATTTTTTTTCTACAAATGCATAATCAAATTTCAAAAGGGTACAGAAATACCCATACTCTTCATTGGTCATTAAGTGCACCTCATCTTTTAATATTTTAATGGTTTGTAAATCCTCACTGTTCAGATCTTTGACCATGCCAGTGAGTGCATCAATAAATCCTCTTTTGGATTTAGATCCAAATAGTTCCTGCTCAATCAGATTCTTTCTATCAGTTTTTGAGCTAGCATTTCTATACCTTAAAATGATCTTCGCCAGTTCAAGTGTATAGTCTGTTATTTCTTCTTTGTTTTTTGTTAACATAGCTACTAACCAGGTTTTATATGCGTGATAAATTATTATGTCCTCCTCTTTATTGAATGAAATGTTTTTAGCGTCATTCATATATTTATTTAGATTTTCGGGTCTTAAAGCTTGTAATCCTACACTACCTAATTCGCAAGCCCTTTTAATGTGCATTCCAAATAAATTTTCAAAATCTTTTTTACCAATTTGATAATCTCCACCAAACAGCTTGTTATAAACGATCTTAATTTTATTGCCAGATTTAAATTGAAATGGTATAAATCCAATTGTTTTGTTGGTTTTTCCAAAGCCATACACATAAGCAGTTAAATCACTATCTGGATATAACTGGGAAAGACTAAAAAACAATTTAGACCAGTTGACTGTATTGATTTCAATCAATTGTACATCTACTTTAAATATACCCTCCGATTCCATTCTTGTAAAATCAAAATTCTTTTGAAAACTACTACTTAAAGTATAAGCAAGCCATTGACCATTCCATGTATTAATTTGATTTCCACGTAACTTGCTAAGCACTTCATCGTTTAAATATTTCCTATAAACCTTCCAGCCTTCAAATGCCTGTAATGTAATAACGGGGTCATCAAATAATATTGAAAAACCTCCTGCAACACCAATTCCAAGTCCGCTTCCAATCCACGATAAATAAATATCGTCATTGGTAGTAACAATTTTAATATCGCTAACCATACCAGATGTACTGGCATATTCTTTTGTTTCAGATGCGGGAAAGCCAAGTGCAAAACTAGCATCCGGTTCTTCACTTGTTACTTTCTCATGCAGATTTAATAACTTTTCTCTCCTTTCTTCAATAGAAAGCTTTTCTGTTTTTTGGCCATTTTTCATTTGAACAAATGGAGAATTAGTAACCCACTGCATATATTTCGGATGGTTGTAAAAAAGTTCAAAGTAAACCTCCTCAAAGAATTGCTTTGCAGAAAGTCTTGTCTGGTACTTTTTATTATATGCATCCAGAAATGTTTTACCTACCACTGTTGTTATCATAATATTCGATTATTAACATCAAAATTTTGTTCCTTTATTTTTTTTACATCCAAACCCTTTTCAGCATCATAAGCCATGTCGGGAATAATAAAAGGTTTATTTCCCTTTTGAGATTGGTTCATTTTGAAAACTGAAAAATACCGAACCGGAATTTCCATTTCCAACCTTCGTTCAAAATCTGAGGCTTCATATTCAGTTTGATCAGATTCACAAATACAGGAAACAGAATCAATGTCTAATAATTCGAACAGTATAGACTTACTCCTGTTTGTCAACTGATCAATACTTACACTTCCGTCAGATTTAAAAACGGCATGTTCTTCAATATTCAGGAAATTAATTTTAGTGAACACCAGATCAATTTTTTCCTGTAAATCTCTTTCCAATAATGTTTCTCCATCAGGCAATACTTCATAAGATTTTGATACAATTTCAAGATCATAAGGCAATGCGTCTTTTTTATCTGTTGATGGTTCTATCACGTAAACATCTTTCATTATTCCGATGGTTTCATTTGTCCTTTTCCTGTTTATCCTTCCAAATCTTTGTATCAAAGCATCAAGCGGTGCCGCTTCAGTAATCATTACATCAAAACTAATATCTAAACTTACCTCAACTATTTGTGTTGAAATAACAATGCAAGCTTTGTCTGAGGTATTGAATTCATTAATTGGTGTTCCATTTTCGTTTAGCCCTAATAGCAGTCTCTCTTTTTCATTTCTGTCTCCTCGCTTAAATCTGCTATGTAGTAATAACATTGGAATATCTCCGTACAAATCCTGCATTTGCTGATAAATATCTTGTGCTCTATCAACTCTGTTTAAAACAATCAGCAACTTTTTATCCTTCGTAATAGCTTCATCAATAATATCCTTTGCTATTTCGAAAGAGATAATTTTATGAACAGTATGTCGGTTGAAATTATCTAATTCCTTTTGCGATAATGCAATTTCTAAAACGTCATCACCAAGCACTCCCAATATTTTCTGATATAAAATAGCTGGCATAGTTGCGGTTCCAATATGAATGCTGCAATCAATTGATTTTAGAATCTCAACAAGCTTTAAAACAATTGCTTGCGAAATGCCTGTATAAGTATGTATTTCATCCAAAATAATATCACTACCTCTTAAATCTAAAATCAATACCTCAAAGCCTTTCATTCCAAATGCAATTGCAGCAAGTTGATGAGGCGTAAGGATTTTTATAGATGATCCAAATAATGATTGCAAAACACTTTCCTCTTCTCCTTCCTTTCGTTTAACTACAGTTGATGCCGAATGCAACACCCTTATGTCAATATTGGGATTATCTTTTTCAAGATCATTCGCTACCCTTTTGTACATAGCATTTATAGATGCCTGAAACGGCAAAGTATAAAACACCCTTCCTTTGCACCGCTTAAATAAAAAATCTGTTTTACCTGCGCCTGTGGAAGCTACAACTATTGTATGCTTTTTATCGGATGTCGAATCCAATAGTGATAGTGGATACAAATGATTCTGCCGGTTATAAAACTTTAAATCAGGTATTTTAAAACAATTACCAATATGCTTATCGGTTTCATTAATTAACGCTGATGCAAAATGATCTGCACCCATTAACAAACCACGCCATTCTGAATAGCCATATTCCCTAACTTTATTTTTACAGTACTCAACTACATACTCCAGATTATTTAAAGCTTCATCTCTTGAAATATTATCTACCAGGATTCCAAATTTATTCAACAATACTATTACTGCTGGACTCCACTCTTCCCATTTTCCTAAATGAAAATCCTCATATTCATAACCATCATCCAGATCTAGCAATCCTTTATCGCCACTATCTTTTTTAACCGATTTATGATGACCAACGACCATCTCAATCAATTCAGCATATTCATTTTCAGGAAAGGCCGATAAGAAAAAAAGTGATGCTATCTCGTGCCTGAATACCTTCCTTTTATCCGGACTGTTTCCAGTAAGTCTCTTTTGAAATACTGGATGAGCCTTTCCAAGGTCATGCATAATGGCACCATGAAAAGCTATTTGCTCATCCATTTTAAGATGGCGGGCAAAGGCAGACGTAGCCGAAGCAACATGCTTTAGATGTACTTCAAGCGTTGTCCATTCCGGCGCAGATTTAGCAAATAAAATATCCATTAAAAATTTGTTACGGGGTTTCCAACTATTCTTAACCATCCATACATCTGTTCATTGTTTAAGCGGTTATAGCCAACTAAGAAAGATTTATCATTCTTCTCAAAAACCAGTTCAAATCCAGCATACGTTTCTGAATCATTTTCAAAGAACTCCTTTTCAACTTCACTTATTTTTTCAGGAAATAAAATATCTTCATTTCTGCATAAACAAATATGCTGTTCAAATGCCTTTTTTGCATCAGGTAAAGCAGTGAACGCCAAATACAAAACTGGTTCAAGCAGTAATCCTCGGATTAAGATTGCTTTTGGTCGTTCAAATAAAAACTGCTTGCCTTGTTTCGTTGAATTCCAGCCTCGTGTTTGTATCACTTCCTGGCTGGGATTGATTTGACTATACGAAAGCCTGTGGCCAATAATCTTTTTAATTCCTGTTTCACATAGCAACTCAGGAAATAACTTCTTTTCAATTCCCTCCACGATAGAGGGCGTTAGAAACTGCTGAGAAAAAGTTTCACTATCCCTCACAGCAGTCCAAGGTTTAATAAAGCCAAATGCACCAGAATATTTTACAACAGAGTAATTCATTTTATAATTTATTTAAGTGAACCAAATCCAATACCTGTGCTGTTTCCCACACCCACATTCCATGCGAATGCTATTTGCTCAGGCGTACCTTCCATTATTACTGGGCATATATTTGTTTTATTGCCAATGTTTTTATAGTAAACCAGCTTTGTCTTTGCACCATAATAACTCCGGTCAAAAGCCAGTTGCATATTACAATTATCTAACCCTGCTCTTTTAAGTTTTGTTTTCATTGTTTCGGTAAGCAGTTTATCTGCTTCTAACTGGTCATAAGTAAAATGTATTTCACGTTGCTGCTCTCTTCTTTTAACCAAAACAGGACTTGCCACAAAAAAGGTTTCTTTATTTGAAAACTTTGGCGTTTCCAGTATAACTATTTCAGCAACTTCTAATCCATAATTTATTGTCGGGTCTATTTGTATTCCATTAATAACACTTTTAATTAACTGAATATCATGTGCGCTAAACTCAAAGCTGGTTTCATTTTCAAAAATCAAACCGTCTCCCTTTTTTTGACCTCCTTTTAACCAAGAAAATGAATACATGGAAGTTTTATCATGCACTTCATTTTTACCAATCCACTTATGGATTGCACCAACAAGAGCTGGGTGATAGTTAAATGGAACTAACTTATTTTCTGATTTGATCTTAATAAATATTCTCATTCTATTTTCTTTTGACTTTATTATTTTAAAATCACTCCAAATCTCCCATTCCCAACTGCCAATTTCTGTCAGTCTATAAAATATTTCACCTTTCCCTTCAAAAAATTGATAAACTCCACAGGCCCTTTCACTTTCATATCTCCTTGTAATCCTAGTGCAAAGCGCCCAATACCATTATAATCTGCTACTGATATTTGTAACTCATAATGCCCTTTTACCGCTTTTACATGTTCTTCCGCCAAAGGATATTCTTCTAATAATAAATTATACGCTTTTAATGTTAATTTTGCTTTTACCGTTGCTATTGGCTTGGCGGCACTCATTCTAAAAGCATCTGTAAATGGAAGTATATGGTAAAGTTGATTTACCGATTGCGCCGTTAACACTTCTACCCCAGCTATCCGCGCTACCTTAAAATGTTTGGGTGCCTTATCGGCTACATCATAACACCAAACACCTGAATAATCTCCTAAAAACTCAAATGGCTCCACTATTCTATCCGTTATAGTATCACTATTACTAGATCTATAAGCTCGCAATAATACTTGTTTTTTTTGCCTTATAGCTTCACCCAACTGGTGTACCATTTCATGAATATTTTTTTCTTCTAATTGCCCTAATGCCTTAAAATTATAGAGCGAATTCAATTTTCCTGCCAACCGATTTTTCAAAGGTGAACTTCCTTCCAGTAACTCAATGGTTTTATAAAGCACACAGGCTTCTTCCTCCGTAAAATGGAGTAGTTGATTTAATGATTTCGAATAGAAGTTATCTGTTACTAAATTATACCTGCCCTCAGATCGATCAATAACGAATCCGGCAGACTCAATTTCAGCTAAATGACGATAAATTGTTCTATCCGATTGATTGGTTCTATCCATTAATTCCGTAATGGTAAAACGTTTCTTCCCACTCAATAACATCAACAGCCTTAACATTTTTTGCATACAAATTCTATTTAACTATCCCAACACAACCCATCCCCATGGCATTGTTCATTCCTATACCTCCATTCAACGCCATTTCTATTACCCTTTTTGGGGCTGTTATACGCAACCTGAATTTATCGTATCCCCTTACTTTAGTTTCTGCCTCTGTTCCTGCCTTTATAGTTAATAACCTACCTCTAGGTGCATTACTAAAAAACAGGGGTACTATTTTAATTGATTTTTTTAATTCTGCTAATTCTGTTTCATTGGGTTCCATTTCAGCAGCGCATTTATCGAGCAAATTTTGGGTTATTAATGCCGGAAAATCTGCATCTTCAGGTGATACATAATCGTAATTACCTCGCTCATTCTTGCGCCCCACTACTACCGGCGACATGGGTTGTACTAAAATATTATCATCTATCAAAATTTGGGTGCTTTCCGCCACCACCTGCTGCACTGTAAAGCTTACCCTACTAACTTTATCGGCAATATCTAGTTGCTGGTGCATAAATAAACCCTTAATAAAATTTTCTGCTGCATCTGGTATATGAAAGCATATAGTTAAATTGGCTGTATTGCTATTCATCATCATTCTATCGCCCTTTACATGAAATGGAGTTCTTAAATCGGAGAAAGTAAAAAATTTAAACGTTTTATTATTGTATTGATAGCCTGTTGAATGAAGGAACGCTGCATACTGTTCATCTGCCCGATTTATTATTTTGTAAATAGCGGCGGACAGCGGATACTGGTAATTTATCGGTAGTATGCTGTTATATGTATTTTGCGTGCTCAATGTTAAAGTAAATCGCATAGCAATTTTTAAAAAAAGGGATATTGTTTGCCAATAAAAAATTTCATCAGATACCTGAAAAATAACTCGGGGGAAATACAATTTACTCAACTTCCCTAAATTAACCAACTCCAATTTATAACCATTAGCTATATTTTCAGTATTTTAACACAATGAATCAGGCTATCGGAACTCAACAAGTTCAAAACCTCAAACAACGCATCCTTAGTATTGATATTCTAAGAGGTATTGTAATGATGATTATGGCCATCGATCATATTCGAGACTTTATTCATATTCATGGAATGGATCAAGATCCTACTTCCTTGGAAACTACTTCGCCCGCAATTTTTTTTACCCGTTTCATTACCCATTATTGCGCTCCCATTTTTGTTTTTCTATCCGGCACTTCTATTTATTTACAAGCCCAGCGAAAATCTAAGAAAGAGCTATCCATTTTTTTATTCAAAAGAGGGCTCTGGTTCATGATTGCTGAAATAGCGATTGTAAACTTGTTAATGTCCTTCAACCCTTTGTATATTTTTGTATTGCTCCAAGTAATTTGGGTTATTGGGCTTTCGATGGTATTAATGGCTGCAATTATTTATTTACCCTTTAAAGCTATTTTATTCATCTCCATTGCTTTAATATTTGGTCATAATGTATTAGACCAATTCAATTACCCAGATCCAACTAAAATACCTATTTGGTTTGCTATCTTACATCAACCAACATTTATTGAATACGCACCAACGCGTTTTTTAGCTATTGGTTATCCGATTATTCCTTGGATAGGTGTGATGATGTTGGGTTACTGTTTAGGTAAGTGGTATAGTAAAGACTATGACACTCAAAAAAGGCAAGAACAGCTTATTTGGTTGGGGTTAGCAACTACGCTTTTCTTTTTTATTTTACGCTATACCAATTTATACGGCGATCCAAGCAAATGGGCCTTCCAACCTCGCGGCAATGCTTTCACCATCCTTTCCTTTTTCAATGTTTCTAAATATCCACCCTCATTACTCTATTGCTGCATCACTTTAGGGCCAGCTATGATTGCTTTGTCTTTATTAGAAAAAACATCCGCAGCTTGGACCAGAAAAGTAAGTGTATTTGGCAGGGTAGCTTTTTATTATTACCTATGGCATTTTTTCTTGGTACACTTTACTTGTGTTGTATTATTTTTTGTTTCGGGCAAGGGTATAAAAGATATTATCGATTACAATTCCCCCTTCTTGTTTAGAAATATGCAATGGGGATATCCTTTATGGACAGTATATGTGATTTGGATATTACTTATGTTCATTTTATACCCGATCTGTAAAAAATATGATCAATATAAATCTACTCATAAACAATGGTGGCTAAGTTACATTTAAACCATTAACGGCTTTACTCTTCGAGCGCCCTATTAAAGAAAGTATTCAACATTTGCATTGCGGAAAACGCTTCAGTAATTTTTTTAGATAGATATGGATCGATTAAATCGGCATCGCTGATTGGCATACTAGCCACCCAACTTTTCATTTTTAGATAATCTATTGCAGGATTCTCTTTTTCGTAACCCTTTGGTTCGCGTTGTAAACTATTGGCCATATCTCTCGATAAATCGCCAAAATATTTTTTAAATGTTTTGTTCGCAATGATTCCTTTAAACTCTTCCCAATTGTAATCTATCTCCTGACGTACTTTTTTAATCTGGTCAGTTTCACCACCATACAATCCTCCACCCACAAAGCTTTTACCTCCTGGCTCGCAATGAAAATAATAACCTGCTAACATCGACTTCTTTCCCCCCTTTACAAAATACATAGCCATATTGGTTTTGTAGGGATCTTTGTTTTTACTGAATCGCACATCTCTATTTATCCTAAACATACAATCCTTAAAGGTAAGTGTATCAAGGGTCTTGTCCTTTTTTATAAATCCAGCTAAAGTAGTTTTAACCAACTCCGCAAAATCGGCTTTAGCCAATTCGTATTTTGGCCGATTGGTATCAAACCAGGTTTTTGAGTTGTTTTTTCGGAGATTCTTTAAAAAATCAAGTGTAGTTTTTTGTAACATTTTTTATCAATTGAAATTATTGTAACCCCAGCCATCTAAGAAGAAACTTGTCATATACAGTGTAATAAGGTTCTTCAACCGAATTATCTCTATAAATCATTTCTTTTTCAAGCAATGCTTGTAAACTTCTTTTCACAATTGCAGAAGAACCTAGTTGATATTTATTAACAAATGTTTTGTTATAAGGTTGAAAGAGTTTTACTTCTTTTGCAATTGCTTTCAATAAATGCCATTGTGTTGGAGTCAATAGATTTCGATATTGAAAAAATACTCCTTCGTTTTCTACAATCAATTGTTTTTTAATACTTTGTACATTTATTAGCGATATTTTCTTTTCTGGAATCTGAAATATTTCGTGGCAAAATACTTGTGTATAATAAGTATGAACCATTGTATAATCTAATATTTCTGCTATAGCTTCATCATTTATTGTTCGCTGATTCTCTTTAAATTGCTCCTTTATAAATGTGGTATACTTTTCTTCTTTAATTTGTTGTAAATTGATATTTTTGCAACTAGCATAAAATGGTCTTTTTGCGCTGTTAAAAATCTCCTGCATCATAGCTTGGTTGCTACCACAAAAAATCATGGTTACTTTTTTAAGTGGTTGTATGGCAGTTCTTAATATGGCTTCCACATTTTTTTCTGGGTAAGTTAAAATTTGCTGAAACTCATCAATTGCAATTACCGTTTTTATTGATTGAGCTTCTAAAAATTGTAATAATTGTGGTATGGTTTTTTCTAGTTGTTTTGGCTGATTAATATCTAAACTTATTTCTGGACTACCATTCATCGGATCTATGCTAATAATTGGCCTGAAAAGTTTAATCAAATCCCAAAATCTTTTTCCTATTCCAGTTTTTTCTGGGAATGTACTGTAAATACTATTGGCTAATTGGTTGGTTAAACCTTTTAAATCTTGCGTTGCATAAATATCTAAATAAATACATGCTATGTTTTTTTGCTTTTGTAATAATCCAAAAACATGTTGAATAAGTGCCGTTTTACCCATTCTACGCAATGCAAAAAAGGCAGTATGATCATTTTGACGTATATTTTTTAAGAGTAATTCAGTTTCTTCTTCTCTATCACAAAAATAGGACGCTCCTAAATAGGCAGTAATTCCAAAAGGATTTATAGACACTTTCATAATGCAAAGATATTATACAAAATGTATTATACAAAATGTATTATACAAAATGTATAATGGTGTTTACGCTTTGATCAATTGAATAAACTCTTCCTCGCTAATAATCTTTATCGTATTTATTTTCTTGGCCTTTTCTAATTTACTTCCTGCATCTTCTCCTACAACTAAGTAGTTTAATTTACTACTTACCCCAGTTAAAATAATACCCCCCTTCGATTCTGCTAAAGCTTCTGCTTCACTGCGTTTTAGCTGATTCAAGGTTCCAGTAAATAAAAAACTTTGACCAGTTAAGGATCCTCCTTCAACTGTTTCTCTTTTAGTATTTACCAGTTGCAAACCTAAAGTCTCTAGTTGTTGTAGCATTTCAATATTATGTGGATTATGAAAAAACCCTTGAATACTCTTAGCCACTTTAACACCTACATCATCCAATAACAGTAGTTCTTCTTCGGTTTTAGTAGCAAAATCCAATAGATGATTCACCGAATTTGCCAATGTTTTAGCAGTGGTTTCTCCAACAAATCTAATTCCCAATCCATAAATTAACCGATATAAAGGTTGTTGTTTACTAGCTTCAATGGCAGCAACTAAATTCTCCAGTGATTTTTTGCCAAAGCCTTCTAATCCGCCTATTTTAAAATAGTCTAATTGATACATGCCTGGTATATCTTTCAACAAGCCCAATTCATATAGTTTACGCACGTTGGCTTCTCCAAAACTTTTAATATCTAATGCATCTTTACTTACAAAGTGAATCATCTTTTCTACTACCTGTGCTTCACATTCAATATTAATACATCGCCATATAGCTTCTCCTTCTTCTTTAAATAATTTACTTTTACAAACAGGGCATACTATTGGAAATGCAATTCTTTGTTCTTTGCCTGTTCTTAATTCTGGTAAAGATTTTACTATCTGTGGAATTACATCTCCAGCCCTTTCAATTAAAACGGTATCTCCAATTTGTAAATCTTTTTGTTGAATATATTCTTCATTGTGAATGGAAATACTAGAAACAGTTACCCCTCCTAAAAATACCGGATTTAGTTTAGCCACTGGTGTTACTGCACCTGTTCTGCCAACCTGAAACTCAATTCCAATAAGGGTTGTAGTAGCTTGCCTTGCTTTAAATTTAAAAGCAATTGCCCATCTTGGATGATGTGATGTCATGCCTAATTGTTCTTGTAAATAAATACTATTTACTTTCACAACCATGCCATCAATCTCATAAGGAAGGTCGTCTCTTTTTGCTTCAAATTGCAAGCAATAATCAATTACTCCTTGAATACCCACAACTACTTTTTTTTCTTTTTTGGGAGAACGCAAACCCATTTGCCATAAAAGGTCTAAAGTATTGGAGTGGCTGCTTAACTGGTCTGACGCATTCGCGTGCCGACCAGTTACGTAACTCACATGATACAAAAAAGCGTCCAAGTTTCTGGCAGCAACTTCTTTAGGGTCCTTCATACGCAAACTTCCTGAAGCTGCATTTCTTGGATTTGCCAAAGGAGATAATCCTTGTTCTATCAATTGCTGATTGTATTTTTCAAATGCCTTTTTATGTAAAATAACTTCTCCCCTTATTTCAATCTGCTGAATCCCCTCCGAAGAAAATGGAGCCGATAATGGAATGGATTTGATTTGTTTAATATTCTGTGTAATGTCTTCTCCGGCAATCCCATCGCCCCTCGTGATGGCCCTTACCAACAAATCGTTTTCATAAACCAATGAAATACTTGCTCCATCAAACTTGGGTTCTACGCAATAGTCAATTTGTGATAAACCACTTATTTCTCTGGCTTTTCTATCAAAATCAATCAGGTCTTCGGCATTGTAACTATTGTCTAAACTCAACATTGGCACCAAATGTGCAACCGTTATAAATTGCTGATTTAAACTATTGCCTACTCTTTGTGTAGGAGAATCTGAAGTAACCAAAGCAGGATTGGCTTTCTCTAAAGCAATCAATTGATTGTATAGTTGATCATATTCAAAATCCGATATCAAAGGATCATTCAATACATAATATCGATATTCATGAAAACGCAATGTATTTCGCAGAAAGGCAATATCTTCTAAAAGAATTGCATTATTTTGATTGGGGAACCAATTTTTTGTAAACGCTTGTATTTCTTTTTCCTGCTCTGGTGTTAACATATTTCTTACTTGGTTTGATAAAGATAAATCCTAAACTTTGTATCTTGCTAATGGATTCTAGGGCTATGACCTATTTTCCTAACGAAGCTATTATGAATAAAAATCGGGATCTAGCTGCTGCCTCCCAGCAGCTGATACAAGACGCAGTGCCATTGGTCCTTTCCTATCCCAAAGTACCACTAACAGTGGATTGTGTCATTTTTGGGTTTGAAGAGAACAAACTCAAAGTATTGCTCATTAAGAGCGATCTTAAAATTTATCAAAATAAATTGTCTTTATTAGGAGATTTTGTAAGAGATAAGGAAGAATTAGATGCTGCTGCAAACCGTATTCTTATGGAGAGAACCGGAATGAATAATGTATTTCTAGACCAAGTTAGGGTATTTGGAAAACCTGATCGACACCCTGGAGGAAGGGTTATTACCATTGCTTATTGCTCCTTACTAAATATCCAACACCATGCCTTAAATATTCACGAAAATGAATTGGATTGGTATAATTACTCCACTATTAAAGACCTCGCTTTCGACCACAAAGAAATTATGGATTACTGCTATACATGGTTGCAAAAAAGAATTCAGGAACATCCTCTGGGGTTTAATTTATTGCCAGAAAAATTTTCTTTAAGGGAATTACAAAATTTATATGAAGCCATATTAGGAGTTAATTTAGACAGGAGAAATTTCCGTAAAAAATTCGCTTCTATGGAATTGTTGATTGATATCAATGAAATGGAGCAAGATGTATCTCATCGCCCAGGTAAATTATATCAATTTAATTTTGAGAAATACGAAAAGAACAAACGTAAATGGGTAGGAATTGATTTTTAGTTAATTCTCCCTTTGTTCCATTACTTTTACGCAAATAGGTATTTATGCTGCATTCAATGACAGGTTATGGTAGGGCCGAACAGGCTATTGGCGATAAAAACTTTCTAGTAGAAATAAGGTCGCTGAATGGTAAACAGTTCGATTTAAGATTGAATATTCCTTCAATTGTTAAACCATTTGAATTTGATGTACGAAATCTTTTAAGTGAAGGATTGCAAAGGGGCAGTGTTGAGTGCAATATCAATTTAAAATTAAATGGGTCTAATAAACCGGTTACTATTAATACAGAGTTAGCCAAAGCTTATTATTTACCAGTTGCAGCATTGGCAGATGAACTCAATCTAGAAAAAGGAGACATATTAAGTACCATTCTTAAACTCCCAGAAGTAATAACAGCTTCTACAGAAATGCTCACCGATGAGGAGTGGAAATCGTTGGCCCAATTAATCAATCAAGCGATTACCCATTTAAATGAACATCGATTAGATGAAGGTAAATCTATCGAAACAGATTTATTATTGCGTTTAGCAAATATCGAAACACAACAAAAAATAGTTGCTGAGTTAGAGCCATTAAGAAGAACAAAAATTCTGGAAGGGTTAAAAAAAGTGTTAGAAGACAATGTTGGTAAAGAAAACTATGACCCAAACAGATTGGAGCAAGAGCTTATTTTTTATATAGAAAAAATTGATATTAGTGAAGAGCAAGTTCGATTAAACAATCACTGTGCCTATTTCAGATCTATATTGGCTGAAACAGCAACTGCAAAAGGCAAAAAACTCAATTTCATTTTGCAAGAATTTGGCCGTGAAATTAACACAACAGGCTCCAAAGCCTATGATTCTACCATTCAAAAAGCAGTAATATTAATGAAAGATGAGTTGGAAAAAGCCAAAGAACAAATATTAAACGTTCTATAAAATTGGCGATTCTCTTTATCTTCGTTTAAAATACAAGTCGTGAAAAAACTAGGCGTATGCTTATTGTTGATTTCCTTTTTAGTGAGCTGTGATACCATTGGTATATACGAGAAAAATAATTTTTTCAAGAATCATAGTTGGAGTAGTTCGGTAAAACCCAGTTTTACATTCACAATTACAGATACCAATTCATTCTATCAGATCTATGCTATTATTCGTCATGAAGATAGTTATCGGTACAATAACTGCTGGTTAAATATTACCACAGTTGCACCAAATGACACTGCTAAAACCCAACAAGTAAATCTGTTATTAGCCGATAATAAAAAAGGATGGTTGGGAACAGGTATGGATGATATTTTTGATCATCGAATTAGGCTAACCAGAAGCCCACAGAAACTAAAAGCGGGTAATTATACATTTACTTTACAGCAAATTATGCGTGAAGATCCACTCGGCGCTGTTTTGAATGCGGGAATCAGAATAGAAAAAGTGCAGCCATGAGCAAACCTCGGCAACAAAAACTAATATTAGTAAGTTTTGTTTATTGGTTTCTATTGTCATATATGATTGCAGCATTAGTGTGGTGGTTTATTGCGCTGGAAAATCAAAATACTACAATCACTCAAATAAAATGGAGTGAATTAAAAAAAGAAGATCCAGCGTTTTTCAACAAATACAATGCAATTCAAAATGCCAATAAAAGAAAAACTGCACAGTATATAGGAGAGGGGCTTACTTTTTTAGTATTGATTTTGATAGGCGCTATATTTGTTTTTAGAGCCACTCGACGTCAATTAAAATTATCTGCTCAGCAACAAAACTTTATGATGGCCATCACCCATGAGTTGAAAACACCCATTGCAATAACTCAACTGAATTTGGAAACATTGCAGAAACATAAACTAGATGAGGTGAAGCAGCAAAAATTAATCACCAATACATTACAAGAAGCCAATCGCCTTAATGGATTATGTAATAATATTTTGTTTGCAGCTCAATTTGATGGAGGAAACTATAACGCAGCAAAACAAACCATTAGCCTTACTGACTTGCTCGAAACAATTGTAGATGAATGTAAAAATCGTTTTCCATTAAGGCTTTTCGAAGAAAATATTCAAGAAGAATTAATTATGGAGGGAGACCCCTTTTTATTGCATATGCTCATTAATAATTTATTGGAAAACGCCATCAAATATTCTCCAAGAGATAGATCTATACAAGTTACATTATCTAAAAAATCGACAGGAATAAAATTAGAAATTATAGATGCTGGTATTGGCATAAAGGATGACGAAAAGAAAAATATATTTAAAAAGTTTTATAGATTAGGCGATGAAAATACCAGAAGGGCGCAGGGTACTGGGTTAGGATTGTATTTGTGTAAAAAAATATGTGAAGCGCATGGAGCAGTAATTGCCGTTGCTGATCATTATCCGAATGGAAGTAATTTTAATGTTCAATTCAAAGCTTAATATGCCCAAAGAACAACTAAATATTTTATTGGTAGAAGACGAACAAAACTTACACGAAGCTTTGAAACTAAATTTGGAGTTAGAAGGCTACGATGTAACTTCTGCATATGATGGATCAGAAGCATTACAAAAAATTGGATCTGCTTATTTCGATTTGATTATTATGGATATAATGCTCCCAGACATAGATGGGATAAGCATAACAGAGAATGTAAGGGTGCATAACAATGAAGTACCTATTTTAATTTTGAGTGCAAAAAATGCAGCTGCCGATAGAATACTGGGGTTAAAAAAAGGAGCCGACGATTATCTTACTAAACCATTTAATCTGGAAGAGTTATTGTTGCGCGTATCTAAATTAATCACTAAGAACAAGAAAATTCAAGTAAAAGAATCTATTGGCGATATTTATCAATTTGGCGATAATAAAATTGACTTTAAAGCACAAGAAGCTATCAATTTTAATGGAACAGTTATTGGATTGAGTAAAAAAGAAGTACTGCTATTAAAGTTGTTGATTGAAAATAAAAATGAAGTAGTTACAAGAGAAAAAATTCTACAAGTTGTTTGGGGCTATAATGTTTATCCAACTACAAGAACTATCGATAATTTCATTTTGAGTTTTAGAAAATATTTTGAAGCCGACAGCCGCAATCCACGCTATTTCCATTCTGCCCGCGGCATGGGGTATAAGTATACAGAGCAATAAATACACGCTCATTTCGTTATCTTATTTGCAAATACCACCCTATGTCATTACACAGTTTACTCGATTTCTTAGAGCCCATCAATATGGCCCTGTTATCCAATGATGAAGGATTCAAGGATACTCAATTGGGTAAACATATATTGGCTTATGAAACCGAATTACCTGATATTTCTACTGCCGATCTAATAATTGTGGGTTGCGGCGAAATGCGCGGCATGGGTATGCAACATACAAATACAAGTGCACCAAATACAATTCGATCTCAGTTTTACTCTTTGTTTTATTGGCATACCCAAGTAACTATTGCCGATTTGGGAAATATTAAAACAGGTGCTACCCTCGCAGATAGTTATGCTGCCGTAAAAACAGTAGCTTCAGAGCTCATTCAAATGGGCAAAAAAGTGTTGATTTTGGGGGGATCACATGATATTACTACAGCTCAATATCTTTCATACGGTTCAGTTGAAAAAATTATTGATGCGGTAGTTGTAGATTCAAAAATTGATTTGGATTTGGAAAATGATGATCCATCAAATCTCTTCTTAGTAGAATTATTTACGGGTATTCCGAATTATTTAAAGCATTATACGCATGTTGGATTTCAGAGTTACTTTATGCATCCGCATATGCTCGAAACCATCGACAAATTAGGTTTTGATTGTCATCGTGTTGGAAAAGTGAAAGAATCAATAGAAGAGATGGAGCCTGCCATTCGCAACAGTGAACTATTTAGTTTTGATATTGCTGCTATACAAAATGCACATGCTCCAGCTAATTATATTACACCCAATGGGTTTAACGGCGAAGAAGCCTGCACTTTAATGCAGTATGCGGGAATGAGTAAAACCTGTAACAGTATTGGGTTGTATGGTTATCTTGTAGATCAAGATATACAACAACTTACTGCAAAACAACAAGCCCATATGCTTTGGTATGTAGTAGATGGAATTCAAAAAGGGAAACAAGAAGCCGAGCTTGAAAATAGAAATGCATTTAATGAATTTACTATGGCTTTTGCCGAAGTAGAGACCATTTTTTTACAAAGTAAAAGAACAGGTAGATGGTGGATGCAATTGCACGATGGAAAATATGAAGCTTGTAGTTACCGAGATTATGTTACTGCATGCAACAACGATATTCCAGAGCGTTGGATGAGGGCTGCAGAAAGAATTTAAATTTCCAATGCTTGATTGTAGTAAATTACAGTAGATAATAGTTATTTATGAAGCAATCTATTTCACTAGCACTTTTGTTGGCTGTTTTATTTTTAAGTGCATGTTCAGTTCAAAAGAAAATATTGGTAAATCAACCACAAGGCATTGCAGCTTTGGCACAAACATCTATTCTGGATAAGCCAGAATTTGCTCCTGCACATGTAGGAATAAGTGTTTACGATCCTGTAGAAAATAAATTTTTATATAGCTATCAAGATACTAAGTATTTTATACCTGCGAGTAATACCAAATTGTTTACTTGTTTTGCAGCTTTAAAAAATTTAAAAGACAGCTTAGTTGCTTTCGAATACTTACCCAATACAGAAAACACAGCAGTTAGATTTACGGGAGATCCAACATTCTTAC
>JANOQC010000192.1:0-73272 GCA_031422175.1 Sphingobacteriia bacterium
GAAACACCTATTCAAACAGGTTGTATTTGTAGTTGGCGAACTTATAAGGAAGGGTACAAGCCGCCATTTGTTCAAAAAGAAACTTTTAAAGCAATAGTAACCAACCCTCTTACTTGGGATACTAGCAAACCGTTTGCCACAAGGGATTTGAATAAAGGTGGAATATTATTGAAATTCAATAAAAAAGTAGATAAAGTATCCAATGCTGTTGTGAATGGAAATATACTTTGGTCTAGCAAACCGCATTTCTTTGGCAACATTTTTTATACTACCAAAAATTACCATGTAGCAGATATGAATCTTTACTATATGAATATTAGAGAAAATGTTGCCTTACGGACGAAACTTTTTTGGAAGCACTAAGGACTACTAGTTTCCATAAACACTCAAAAATTTAATCCGCATAATTTTTAGTTGCTCCCAATTATAATCGTATTCAGCTAATTCTTCGCGAGCAACGTCTAATGAAGATGTTTCGCAACTTTTAAAGTAGTCAATGATTTCTACTTGATCTACTTCGTCTAACCATTCATCAATAGCATAATCAAGATTTAGACGCGTTCCACTGGCCGCAATTGTTTCCATTTCTTCTAATAACTCATCTAACTTAAGTCCTTTATTTTTTGCAATCGTTTCTAGTGGTATTTTTTTATCTACATTTTGAATGATATAAATTTTATTGCTCCCAGCATTTGCTACACTGCGCATAACAAAATCATCAGGTTTTTCTATTTCATTTTCTTCCACATATTTGGCTATCAATTCAACAAAAGGTTTACCATATTTAATGGATTTACCCTTACTTACTCCTTGGCATTTTTCCATCTCTTCTAAAGTGGTAGGATATAGCGTGGCCATATCTTGTAGCGAATTCTCTAGAAAAATTACAAAAGGAGGAAGCGATTTTTTCTTCGCTTCTTTTTGACGTAATTCCATTAACATAGCAAACAATTTATCATCTGATGCTGCACCAGTTTGCGAAGCGTTCTCCCCTTCTTCATCATCGGCATTTGCATCTTCAAATAAATTATTCATCACAATTTTAAAGGAAACAGGTTTTTTCAAAAATGCATTCCCTTTTGGAGTTACTTTTATTAACCCGTATTCTTCAATGTCTTTTTGTAATAAATTATCTAATAACATTTGTCTTACCAAACTGCTCCAGTAATGAGGCTCTTGGTCATTCCCAATTGCAAAAAGCGGAGAAGCGTCATGGCGGAACATGGTATTTTGTGGAGTTAATTTTCCAATTAACACATTCACCACATAATCTGTTATAAAACGACCATCCAATGCATTCACTACTTTTAATACTTTAATTACTTCATTCTTTGCTTCAATTTTTTCTTTAGGATTTTTACAATTATCGCACAATCCGCAATTTTCGGTATTCCAGTCTTCACCAAAATAATGTAATAATATTTTTCTTCTACAAACAGAACTTTCTGAATAAGCAACCATTTCGTCAATCAACTGAGCACCAACTTCTCTTTCACTCAAAGGCTTGTCTCGCATCAAATGCTCTAGTTTAGAAACATCTTTGTGAGAATAATACAACACACAAATTCCTTCTAGTCCATCTCTCCCTGCTCTACCCGTTTCTTGATAATAGTTTTCTATTGATTTAGGAATATTAAAATGGATAACAAAACGAATATCGGGTTTATCTATTCCCATGCCAAAAGCAATGGTAGCAACAATTACCTGCACATCTTCATTTAAAAACTGGTCTTGCCTTTTGGCCCTTAATTTTTGATCAAGGCCCGCATGATATGCAACTGCTTTTATTTTATTAGCAACCAATAACTCTGCTAATTCTTCGGTTGTTTTTCTGTTGAGGGTATAAATAATTCCACTCTTTCCCTTGTGTTGGCTAATAAATTTTACAATGCTTTTTACCGTTTGTTCCTTTTCTATTTTAGGTTGAATTTCATAAAATAAACTAGATCTATTAAAAGAAGAAATCAATACATGAGGTGTTCTAAGACCTAGGTTTTTAAGAATATCACTTTTTACTTTGGGTGTTGCAGTTGCTGTTAATGCAATTACAGGAATATCTGGATTAATGATGTCCATCATTTCGCGCAGTCTTCGATATTCGGGTCTGAAATCATGCCCCCATTCTGAAATACAGTGTGCTTCATCCACAGCAAAAAAAGAAATATTTAAATCACTGAAATACTCCAGATTCTCTTGTTTGGTTAGGGTTTCGGGAGCTACATATAATAATTTTGTTTTGCCGCTATTCAAATCGTCTTTTACTGCTTTTACTTGCCCTTTATTTAAAGAAGAATTTAAGAAATGGGCTACTTCGTCATTTTCACTATATCCTCTAACCAAGTCTACTTGGTTTTTCATTAGTGCAATAAGTGGAGAAACAACAATGGCACATCCAGGCATAATTAACGCTGGTAATTGATAACACAAGCTTTTACCTCCGCCAGTAGGCATAATTACAAAGGTATCTGTGCCATCTAGCAAACTATTGATGGCAGATTCTTGTGTGCCTTTGAATTGGGTAAACCCAAAATATTTCTCAAGCGCACCATAAATGTCATATTGGTGAGCTACTACAGGCACTTTTATTGCCGATTTTTTAATAATTGGCTTTTTTAAAACCGTTTTTTTTGTGGTTGTCATCTCTCGAAATCTATTTTATGCTACAAACAGTCTATAACAAATAAGTTAACTAATATAATCTTTTTTAACGAAAAATCCATCAATTTATGAAGAATGGATGTACTTTGTAAAAGGGCACCAAGTTAACAAAATGCAATTGCATTGTTTCGCCATTGATGTTAAAGTTTACCTTTGTTAAGCATGAAATCAACTATTGTACAAACTGCACTAAACACTATTGAAATAGAAGCCATTGCCGTTAAAGGGCTGGCATCTGTTATTGATTCTTCATTTGAGGTAATCATTCAAACTATTCATCAATCTAAAGGCCGCTTGATTATAAGCGGTATTGGAAAAAGTGCCATTGTTGCTCAAAAAATAGTGGCTACCCTGAACTCTACAGGTACACCCTCTCTTTTTATGCATGCAGCAGATGCCATCCATGGAGATTTAGGTATGATTACAGAAGAAGATGTAGTGCTTGTTATTAGCAAAAGCGGCGAAAGCCCAGAAATAAAAGTATTGGTGCCTTTGATTAAAAATTTTGGCAACAATTTGATTGGAATGGTTGGAAACATAGAAAGTTTTTTAGCGAAACAGGCCAATTTTATATTGAATACAACTGTAGCAAAAGAAGCATGCCCCAATAATCTAGCGCCAACCAGTAGTACAACAGCTCAAATGGTAATGGGTGATGTGTTGGCTGTTTGTTTGATGGAGCTTAATGGATTTAATAATAGAGATTTTGCTCGTTTTCATCCAGGCGGTAATTTAGGTAAGCGATTGTATTTACGTGTGGAAGATATTGCAGCAAATAATGAAAAACCAGCTGTTTTAGACAATGCTACGCTTAAAGAAGTAATAGTAGAAATTACTGAAAAAAGATTGGGTGTTACTGCAGTAATTGATGATCAGCATCAACTAAAGGGAATTATAACAGATGGAGATTTAAGAAGAATGCTCGAAAAAACTACTGATATCAGTACTATATGCGCCAAAGATATTTTAACTCCAAATCCGATCACTGTAAGTGCAGATGCACTTGCAGTAGAAGCATTGGAAATTTTAAGATCAAATGATATCAGTCAACTAGTGGTAGCCAATAATGGAACTTATATTGGTATAATACATTTACACGATTTAATCAGAGAAGGAATTGTTTAAAGAAACAATAAGTTGATGTTAATCTCGTTCAATAATGCTGTACTATTGCAATGCAAAATTGAACTAATTAAAACCAAATCCTTTCAATGAACAAACACCATTATGTAGCGATTATGGCCGGTGGAATCGGCAGTCGTTTTTGGCCAAAAAGCAGAACAGCTTATCCAAAACAATTTTTAGACATTTTAAACACTGGTAAATCTTTAATTAGGTGGACTTATGAAAGATATGCCGCATTTATACCTAATGAGAATATTTTTATAGTTACTTCTGATGAATATGTAGAAATAGTAAAAGAACAATTACCAGAACTACCTGTTGAAAATATTTTAGCTGAGCCAAGTAGAAAAAACACTGCTCCATGTGTGGCATATATTTCTTACAAACTCTTACAAAAAGACCCAGAAGCCTCATTGATTGTGGCTCCTAGTGATCATATGATTTTAGATACCGATAATTTCAAGAAAATCACTACCCAAGCTTTGGATTTTGTTTGTCATATTAAGTCGCTAGTTACATTAGGAATTAAGCCTTCGCACCCCAACACTGGATATGGTTATATTCAACATGAAACTATGCAAGTGGCTGATGGCATTTATAAAGTAAAAACTTTTACCGAAAAACCCAATTTAGAATTAGCGAAAACTTTTTTAGCTAGTGGAGATTTTTTGTGGAATGCTGGTATTTTTGTTTGGCAAGTGAAAAATGTAATGAAAGCATTTGAGCAATATCAACCTGAAATGTTTGAATTGTTTGATGCAGAAAAAGCACATTTTAATACGCCAACAGAGAAGGAAGCCATCAATCGAATTTATCCATTGTGCACCAATGTGTCGATCGACTTTGCAATCATGGAAAAAGCAGATAATGTGTATGTAATTCCTTCTTCTTTTGGATGGAGTGATTTAGGAACATGGAACAGTGCTTATGATAATTTAGAAAAAGATTATTTAGGCAATGCAGTTGCTTCCCCCAATGTAATTGTGATTGATGCAACAAAATGTATGGTATCAGCTAATCATGAAAAACTAGTTGTGCTACAAGGTCTGGACGATTTTATAGTAGTAGATACCAATGATGTATTATTGATTTGTAAAAAAGAAAAAGAACAAGCCATTAAAGAATATGTGGCCGAAGTAAAACGCAATAAAGGCGATCAATATATATAAACGATTGTTAGTTTTTAAAAAAAAGGGGATGGCTTAGCTATCCCTTTTTTATTTTGCCTACTTTTGAAAGAATACAAATTAGAAACGATGGCTTTATTACGAACAGTTATCACCGGAACAGGAAGTTATATTCCTCCGCATATAAAAACCAATAAGGATTTTGCAGAACAGGTTTTCTATGCAGAAGACCATGAAAAAATTGCTGCCCCATCTGCAGAAATCGTTGAAAAATTTAAAGACATCACCGGTATTGAAGAGCGTCGTTATGTAGGCAATGAATTTACCGCTTCGGATATGGGTTTAATTGCAGCAAAACATGCCATTGAAAATGCAGGCATCGATCCAGAAACCATCGATCAAATTATAGTTGCACATAATTTTGGTAACGTATTAAAACATACTATTCAAACAGATGCAGTTCCTTCATTGGGATCTCGTATTAAAAGTGCTTTAGGAATCCGCAATCCCAATTGTATAGCTTATGATGTATTATTTGGTTGCCCAGGGTGGCTATTGGGTGTAACTCAAGCCAATGCATTTATACAATCGGGTTTAGCAAAAAGAGTATTGGTGATTGGTACAGAAACATTGAGTAGGGTAATAGATCATTATGACAGAGACAGTATGATTTTTAGTGATGGTGCAGGAGCTACCATCATTGAAGGTATTGAGGGAGATGAAAGTTCAAAAGGAATTATGGCACAAAGCATGCAAAGCCATTGTGTGGATGAAGTGAGCTATATCAGTTTAGGTAAATCCTATAAACCAAATGCGGATCCTTCTGTACGATTCATTAAAATGAAGGGGAGAAAAGTGTACGAATTTGCTATTAAAAATGTACCACTCGCCATGAAAGATTGTTTAGATAAATGTGGTCTTCATGTAAATGATGTTACAAAATTCTTTTTACACCAAGCCAACGAAAAAATGGATGATGGATTTATTAAAGCTTTGTTTAAATTATACGGAATCAAAGAAATTCCTCCAAATATTATGCCTATGAGTATTCATCATTTGGGCAATAGTTCGGTTGCTACCATTCCAACTTTATATGATTTGGTACATAGAGGTGAGTATGATGAACATCAATTACAACCTCGTGATATTGTATTATTTGCATCAGTTGGAGCAGGTATGAATATTAATGCAATCTGTTATAGAGTTTAAATTCGTTCTGATTGAGGGTTTAACGCTTTTTCTTTAAAAAATAAGGCCGCTCACCTTGTGATGAACGACCTATATAAACTATCCCCCAATAGTTAGCATTAATTGAACCCCTCTTGTATTTTTCATATGAAATGGATTTTCAACGGGGCTTTTTATATTAATTAAAATACTTATCTTAGAAAAAGATTACGCTTTCTGATAAATACCTAATAATGGATAAAATTAGTTGTTGCTCTTATGCAAAACAACTGAGTCTTTCCGCAGGTAGCGTTTAACTTTTTATAGATATTATGCAATGAACATTAAACAAAATGAGTATAATACGCCAAATTTGATCAGTCATGTTCCAGTTGACATACAAAGTACTTCATACCAACAATTTTCAAAAACCATCAAACGATTTCCCGAAGAAGCCATTTATATCTATTCATTTAAAGAAAATAGATTGGTTTTTGCGTCGGGATGGGAAGAAATTTTGGGGTATAAAGACAATGAAATAGACTTACAAACCATAGTAAAACAAACCGATCCGGCACATGCCCCTTTTGCTTACGATTTAAATGACCAAGCAATTAAATTTATTTTAGGCAGTACGTTTCGGATGATGGAATATTATTTCACCATGGAAATCAATAAAATTCATAAAAATGGAAGCTTTGTTCCGATGATGGTTAAATTGGGTATTTATAGTGTTCATGAAGATGGAAGTGTAAAGGAAGCCATTGGAAGATTTCAAATAAATAGGGGATTAAGATTTGGTAAAGTAATTCGTTATGCTTCTTACGGACCCAATAAAAATGAATTTGAAGAAGCATTGAATAAGGCATTATTCAAACATTTTGCCATCTCCGAAAAAGAAAAAGAAGCATTATCATTTATAGCGAATGGATTAACGTTTAAGGAAATTGCAGTTCAATTGGGATTAAGCATTTCTGCTGTTGAAAAAAGGATTTTCCCTATGTACAAAAGATTCAATGTAAATGGATTACCGCATCTAATTAGTTTTGCTTATGAGAACTTTATTTTACCATAATTCTTCTAAATAAATCGCCCAACTGAACAAGATGTATGTTTTCATTTGCCACACCAATTTTAAATAAGAACTGTTTCCAATTATTTTGCAAATCAACATCAGTTGCATTTCCTAAAACCCAAATAATATTGCCATTTTTAATTGCATCATTATTAGTAGGATGTGAATTTAAATGTTGAGCAAATAAATCGGCTGTGATGGATTCATTGCGAATAGGGTCACCTGGATTAATATCATCTATTACCAGATAATCGGCAGTACGCCAAGTACATAATGCAAATGGATCATCTTTTAAAATGGTTTCATCTGCATCATATAAAAGCGTTAATAATTTTGTGCCTGTTGTATACAAACAGTTAAAACGTTGAATCGATTTTTCGTTGGTCAGTGCCACTGCTAATGAAGTTTTACCGCTATTGGCCGGACCCATCAATAAAATATGTTGGCCTTGATTAGTTTGATTATGAAATTGCAATACTTTATCACGAACATTTTTTTCAATTGGATGATTCCATTGACTCAGCCTCAATTGAAAAGGATAATTGGCTGTTTGCTGACAAATTTTAGTGATATACCAAGAACGACTGATGTAGATTAATGCAATAAAAATAATAATGGGTACCAGAAAAAACCATTTTATTTCCAATGTACTACCAGCGGCAAAACTCAAACCTCCCACTGTAAAAAATCCCATATCGATCAGGGTATCTTGAATAATGTTTTTATTATCTGGTGTAAATACATATTTGCCATCATTGCCTTTTCCTTCTTTCAATTGCTTCAAAATATTATACACTTCAAACCCAATCCAAGCCAATGCCATTCCAACACCTGCCCATAACCCAGGATAGGAAATACTTGGCAAACAATGATGAAGTAATAAATAAATTCCATCAGCAGGAACAAATGCCAATGCAAAATGCCCTGTTTGATTGGCTAAATAAGCATAGCTTAAAGTAATGCCTCGGTAAGAATCCTTGCCAATTAAATCGTACTTGAGTTGTGTACGGATGCGGTTACTTGATATTAAATTAGCCTTTGCCATTAGCTAATATAAATAATTAGCTGAAAACTTAATACCCTCGCTCGTTCTTTCCTTCTAGATAATTTAAGAATGCTTTGTTCACAACACGGTTCCCGCCAGGTGTTGGATAATTTCCAGTGAAGTACCAATCGCCTGTATTCGTAGGGCAACTATCGTGCAGGTCTTCAATGGTTTGATAAATTACCTGAATCGGCAAATCCACTTCTGGTGGTGTGATTAGTTGAGCAATTTTATCGGAAATCTCTTGAGTAGTAAATGGTTTATAAATTTGGCGTACCACATTTTCGGTGTGTAGTTCGTTGTTCTCTTTTAACTGATAAATTTTTTCTTGTGCATCCGTTAGCACATGATCTATACCTCGCTCTTTTATCAAAGCAATGGCTGCACGGAATGCAATAAAATCGCCCAGCTTACTCATGTCTATCCCATAACAATCGGGGTAACGTATTTGTGGAGCAGAAGAAACTACAATTATTTTCTTAGGGCTCAACCGCGATAACATGCGCACAATACTTTCTCTCAAAGTTGTTCCGCGGACAATACTATCATCTATTACCACCAAAGTGTCTTCGTTTTTTCTAACGGTACCATAGGTAATATCGTACACATGTTGCACCATTTCATTTCTATTGGCATCTTCTGTAATGAACGTGCGCAACTTCACATCTTTAATGGCAATTTTTTCTTGACGAATTTTTCGGTTGATCATTTCTTCGAGTTTCTCTTCGGAGAAATCTCTGTCCCAACTTAAAATGCGTTCTACTTTAATTTTATTTAAATAAGCTTCCATACCTTTTACCAATCCGTAAAAAGCTACTTCAGCTGTATTGGGTATATAAGAAAAAATAGTGTTCTTTAAATCGTTATTGATACTTTCTAATACGGTTTCACTTAAGTGTTGCCCGAGTGCAATCCTTTCTCTATAAATTTTTTCATCGCTACCGCGAGAAAAATAAATTCTTTCGAAACTACATGCCCTTCTTTCTTTGGGCTCAAGAATTTTTTCGATGCTGTAATTTCCAGCATCATCCACAATCAAAGCCATACCAGGCATGAGCTCCAACACTTCATTCTCTCCTACATTAAAAGTAGTACGAATAGCAGCACGTTCACTGGCTGCAACAATTACTTCATCATTTATATAATAATAAGCCGGACGAATACCATGTGCATCGCGCATTACAAAACTATATCCGTTACCCAATAAACCACCAATAGTATAACCGCCATCAAATAAAGGAGTTGCTTTTTTTAATACAGCACTAATACTTGCTTCATTCGGATTCAATGCATCTTCTTGGCACAAATAAAAATGCAATACTTCTAACATGGCAGCCAAATCACTCTGCTTTTGAAAATCACCGGGTTGCATATTGATCTGCTCGAACAACTCATCGGTATTCACCAAATTGAAATTTCCCGCCAATGCCATATTCTTTCCAGGCAACAAATTGCGCTTAATAAATGGATGACAAAACTCCACATTGTTCTTGCCCTGTGTACCATATCGCAAATGACCCAATAACAATTCACCCAAAAAAGGCAAATGCCCTTTCATTAATCCTGGATGTTGTTTGATATCGGGTTGGTATTTTTCTAATTCCTGTATTTCCTGACCTACTTTAAAAAATAAATCTGCAATTGGTTGTTGAGCACTGCTGCGCATTCGATGCAGAAAAGGGTTGCCAGGTTCTGTATTTAATTTTACTACGGCTAGGCCAGCTCCATCCTGCCCTCGATTGTGCTGCTTTTCCATGAGCAGGTACAACTTATTTAGGCCATAAGTTACCGTTCCATGCTGTTGGAGGTAGTAAGAGAAAGGCTTGCGCAAACGAATATAAGCTAGGCCACATTCGTGTTTAATCTCATCGCTCATAGTAGTAATTAAAAGAAAGTGGCGAAGTTACAACTCCGCCACCTTTTTTAATATTATTTATATACTGTTTCCGTTTGCAAGGTTTCAGCCAACCAGAGAAACTCTTGTAAAAAAATATCTACCGATTTTTTAAAGCTCGGGTCCAATAAAGTACCCACTTCATCAAACTTTTTGTCTACAAAAGGGGTGATCAGCATATGGGGTGATGCAACGCCAAATAATCCTGGAACCAATAACAATAATTGTTGAGAAGCTCTAATACCGCCCATTCCACCTACAGAAGCTGGTGCTAAACCAAAGGCTTTTCTAGCTTGTTTGGGGAAATAATCCAATAAATTTTGCAACGCAGGGGAATAAGATCCATTGTATTCAGGCGTAACCAGTATAAATGCATCAGCTCCAAACATACGTTCTGCTAAAGGTTTGTATTGGTCCGGTGTTTTTTCTACAGAACTGAATACATTTTGCAAAAGGGGTAAATTCCATTCACGTATATCTATGATACCAACATAGTGTTCTGTACTTTCTGCTATTTGCTGTTTCAAATGAAGCGCCAAACGGTGAGTTACACTGTTTTGTCGGGGGCTTCCTGTTATAATTTCAATATTCATATATTACTAACAATTATAGTTGAATCTAGTTCACTGATATTATGCCTGTTTTACCATTTGAACAGCTAAATGTAGTTTAATTTCGTCGCTTACTACTACTCCGCCAGCTTCAGTAATTGCACTCCAAGTTAAGCCAAAATCGCTGCGGTTAAATTTTCCGTTGATTTCAAACCCTGCTTTATTCTGACCATAAAAATCAGTCATTGTTCCGCCAAATTCTACATTCAGTTTTACAGATTTTGTTACCCCTTTAATAGTTAAATCTCCATTTAATTCATAATCTGATCCAGCTTTATGCACTAAAGCAGTAGAAACGAAATTGATGGTTGGAAATTTTTCTGCTTCAAAGAAATCTGCACTTTTTAAATGGGTATCTCTTTGTTCGTTATTGGTAGAAATACTGTTCACTTGAGCTTCGAAACTGATTGAAGCATCACTGAAATTATCTTCTGCAGATTCCATGGTTGCATCAAATTGTTGAAAGCTACCAGTAACATTGGTGATCATTAAATGCTTTACTTTAAAAGTAATTTCACTGTGCGATGCATCGATTTTGTAAGTTGACATTGTTTTGCTTTTTTGATTGTTTATTTGAATAAATGATTTACTTTATTAGTTTTCAATGAGTACCCCCATTTTTCCCATTTGATAATCCCTGAATGCTTCCATAATTTCAGTTTGATTATTCATCACAAATGGTCCATGTGATGCAACAGGCTCGTTCAAAGGCTCGCCTGTTCCCATCAGCATAAGGCTATCTGCTAAAGCGGTAATAAAAACACCATCGCCATCCTGATTTAAAATAGCCATATGATTAGCGCGGAGTTCGGATTGGTCCGCATTACTTGCATCACCCAAATTCACTGACCCATTCAATAAATAAATAAATGATTGATGCGGTTGTTCGAATGGAATAAAATACTCCGCACCCATTTGCATTTTAATAGTAAACATATTAATAGGAGATTGCGGAATGATGGGGCCTTTTATATCAACCAAATTACCTGCAATAACCTGTATGGAGGTTAGTCCATCTTCACTCACTACAGTTGGCGTATCTTCTTTGGTGAGTGGTAAATAAATTGGCGCATCCATTTTAAATTTAGCGGGAGTATTGATCCATAATTGTATCAACTCTTGTTTGCTTCCTAATTCATGAATATCAGCAGGTGGGCGCTCGCTATGAATAACACCCAAGCCAGCATTCATCCATTGTGTGCCTCCTGCATATACAATATGATCGTTTCCTCTGCTATCTCTATGATGAACACCTCCTTCAAAAATAAAAGTAACAGGAGAAAATCCACGGTGAGGATGAGCCCCTACTCCGGCATTTTTAACATCTACATTTTTAGCAACATCAATTTTTGCATGATGCAATAATAAAAATGGATCGAGCATGTCTATATTTGCGGAAGGCAATGCTTGACGTATTGGAAATCCGCCCATATTCATGGGTTCTCCATATTCGAATGATTGTACAGATCTACTTTTCATAGTTGTTTATTTTATTTCCATGGGTACTTCAATTAATAATAAAGCCGCATCAGCACTGGCCTCCACCTGCAACTCCACTACCTCTGAAATTCCTAGCCCATCTCTTTCATTCAATTCAATTCCATTGATGGTAACATTACCTTTAATCAAGAAAGCATAAACACCGTTTTCCTTTTTATGCAATGCATAGGTTGTTTTAAAATCCTTCGATAAATTGGCCATAGAAAACCATGCATCTTGATTAATCCAAACAGCTTTATCATCATCGGGCGCAACCACTGTTAATATTTGATCAACTCTATCGGCAGGATTGAATGATTTTTGTTCATATCTCGGTTCGATATTTTTTTCCTTTGGGAATACCCAAATTTGTAAAAATTTTACTTCTTTGTTTTTATTTGCATTCATTTCGCTGTGCGCTATTCCACTTCCTGCGCTCATGATTTGAACATCGTGTTGGCGAATAATTTCATTTCTGCCTGTGCTGTCGTTGTGAAGTAAATCTCCTTCTAATGGAATAGAAATTATTTCCATATTATCATGTGAATGTTTTCCAAATCCCATACCTGCAGCTACTGTATCGTCGTTTAAAACGCGCAGTGCACCAAAATGCATTCTTTCCGGATTATTATAGTGTCCGAAACTAAAGCTATGGTAACTGTTTAGCCAGCCAAAACTATTGTGACCTCTTGTTGTAGCTTTATGTATTATTGATTTCATAACAAAAATTTAATATTGAATGTATATACATCTATTTATTTAAAAAAAATCTTATTCCGATCCACGTAACTTTTCTAACAGAACATTGATAGTTGCTGCATCTTGAGATTTCATTACTACTGTAGACTCCATTAGTTCATTTACTTTATTTGTTGTAACGCCCAAAATAGCAATCCCACTCTGTGTTAATGAAATAAAGGTTTCTCTTTTATCCACTGGAGAATCTGCCCGCTTAACTAATTTCTTAATTACCAAACGATCAATGATACGGGGAACATTAGAGCTTTTTTCAATCATTCTGCAACCAATATCTTTTACGCACATTTGAGTTGGATACTTGCCTTTTAAAATGCGTAACACGTTGTATTGCTCATGTGTTAATCCAAACTCTTTTAATTCAGCACTCATAATGGTTTTTAACCACCATGCAGTATATAGTATATTTAAAGTGGCTTTATGCACTTCGTTTTTAAATTTATTGCTTTGTAATGCCTGTTCTAACTTCACAATGCAAATATACATGTATATACATGTAATTGCCAAATAAATTATTTCTTAACGCATAACTCATCTCTCTTAATTCCTAATTGGTTCTCTTTTGAGCAGCTCTTTCAGCAGCTTTACGCCAATCATCAAGTCCAGCACAAGTGCTATATTCTTTATCGATTAGTACATAATAGTTGGGGATATGGTCTTTAAACCATTTTTCTAAAGTAGCTTGTTTCTTATCTTCTAAAGCACGTTGAGAAACGCGGTTATAATCTTCTTTGAGATTTTCGCGATGGGGCTCTTTTTTAGATTTGTAATATATAATTCTAACCACCTTTCCTTTTCGCTCATCTTGATATATTTGCGGTTGGGAAATTTCACCAGTCTTCATTGTACTAATAGGTTTAATCATTTCTTTATCCAACATATCTAAAGTAACAAAAGTAGACCCATCCCTCCCTGTAAAAGAACCAGCACTAAACTTACTACCCTCATCATCGCTGAACTTAGAAACCGCTTCTGCAAAACTCATTTTCCCTATCTGAATATTTCTGCGAATAGTATCTAGCTTTTCTTTTGCTTCTTTAATTTCATCATCTGTAACAGGAGGAATTCGTAAAATATGCCGCACAATGGCTTCATCACCAGAACGGCTTATCATCATGATAATATGCAGACCGAATTTTGATTTAATTACATTGGAAATTTGTCCTTCTTTTAATCTAAAGGCACCTGATAAAAATGCAGGATCCCAAAATTTATCGTTTCGGTTTAAAGTATATTGGCCAGCGTTTTCTTTTACTGCAGGATCTTCAGAATAATTTTTTGCTAATTGTTCAAATTTTTTCGGGCCCAATGCTTCTGATTGTTTTTTGTAATCGTATAGTTGCTTAGAAACATATTCTTCTACATCTTTATTGGCTTTCGGATTTATTACAAGCTGACTAATTTCTACTTCACTTTCATAAAAAGGTAGACTGTCTTTATCAATTTTACTGTAGTAAGCTTTTACTTCTGTTGGAGTAATTTTAATGCCGTCATCAATTTTTTTACGCATTTGTTCTGCCAATTTTTGCTCTTTAAATGGCTCCCTAAAATCATCTTTTAATTGATAAATAGACTTGCCAGCAATTTCTTCTAATAAATCTTTTGAGCCATATTGTTGAATGGTTTGGCGAATACGATTGTCTAGTTCTCCTTCAATTTCATCTTCACTTACTGTTAAAGAATCTTTGTTGGCTTGCAATAACAAAGCCTTTCGTATAAGGAACCCTTCCAAAACCTGGCATTCTGTAGGAATTACTGCGTTTTCCTGACCCTGAGATTGCCTTTTTGCATCAGCAATAGCATTAGTAATATCGGAACGCAATATAATTTTATCGCCAACCTGACCTATAATCTTATCAGCCAATACTTTTTTAGATTGAGCAGCTATTTCAGTAAACATACTTACTGCAATCAAAACGCATATTAAAGAAAGTTGCTTCATCAATTTTTAAATTTATACTTATCAAAAGTAATCAATCAGGGCTTGTAATGACACCAGTTTACTGCTTTTAACAAAACATAAAAGCCTCCAACCAGTTGCCAATTCAAATCATATAAAATGGCTTAGGTTAGAGACTTAAAGTATTAACATTTATAAAGTACGTTTTACTTCTTCTTCTTCAAAGGCTTCTACTATATCACCCACTCTAATATCATTGAAGTTCTTAATAGTTAAACCACATTCCATGTTTGAAGCAACTTCTTTAGCGTCGTCTTTAAAACGCTTCAAGCTACCCAACTCTGCACCTTGGCCTTCTCCTTTTGGATACTCTACAATACCATCTCTAATAATCCTTATTTTAGAGTTACGAGCAATCTTTCCGTCAAGAACAAAACAACCAGCAACGGTAGCTTTATCAAATTTATATACTTCTCTAATCTCTACGTTTGCAGTAATTTTTTCTTGGTACTTAGGTTCTAACATACCTTCCATCGCACTCTTAATCTCATCAATTGCTTGATAAATGATAGAATACAATTTAATTTCCACTCCTTCAGTTTCAGCTATTTTATTGGCATTCATAGAAGGCCTAACATTAAATCCTATGATGATCGCATCAGAAGCTGTTGCTAACAACACATCACTTTCAGAAATCTGACCTACCCCTTTCAATACTACTCTCACCGCAATTTCATCAGTAGATAATTTTTGTAATGAATCGCTCAATGCTTCAACAGATCCATCCACATCTCCTTTAATAATGATATTGAGTTCCTTGAAATTACCCAATGCCAATCTTCGGCCTATTTCGTCTAATGTAATATGTTTTCTGGCACGCAATCCTTGCTCACGCAAGATTTGAGCACGCTTAGTAGCAGTTTCTTTTGCTTCTGCTTCGTCTTCAAATACTTTGAATTTCTCCCCAGCTTGTGGTGCCCCATTTAATCCTAATATAACAACTGGAGTAGATGGGGGAGCTATTTCAATACGTTGATTGCGCTCATTAAACATAGCTTTTACTCTACCGTAATGTTGACCAGACACAATCAAATCGCCTTGATGCAACGTTCCGTTCTGTACCAAAATAGTAGCTACATATCCCCTGCCCTTGTCTAGAGATGCTTCAATGATAGTTCCACTTCCTTCCCTTGTTGGATTGGCTTTTACATCGAGTATATCTGCTTCCAACAATACTTTTTCTAATAATAAATCTACGTTCAACCCTTGTTTAGCAGACAGTTCCTGGGTTTGGAATTTACCACCCCAAGCTTCTACTAAAATATTCATTTGAGATAATTGCTCGTATATTTTTTGCGGATTGGCTCCGTCTTTATCAATTTTATTCACCGCAAAAATCATTGGAACACCAGCAGCTTGAGCATGACTAATTGCTTCTTTGGTTTGAGGCATAACTGCATCGTCTGCAGCAACAACGATGATAGCAATATCCGTAACTTTTGCACCACGGGCACGCATTGCAGTAAAGGCTTCGTGACCAGGTGTGTCTAAAAAAGTAATAGCTCTTCCGTTTGGAAGTGTTACTTCATATGCTCCAATATGTTGTGTAATACCTCCAGCTTCACCAGCAACCACATTGGCACTTCTAATATAATCGAGTAAAGATGTTTTACCATGATCCACGTGACCCATTATAGTAACAATTGGCGGACGAGCAATTTGTGCAGCTTCGTCTTCTTCTTCTTCCTCTTCATCTAACTCATCTACTTCCTCAACACCAATAAATTCAACTTCAAATCCAAATTCACTCGATACCAATTCAATTACTTCTGCATCTAATCTTTGGTTGATTGATACCATGATACCTAGGTTCATACACTTACCTATAATGTCTGCAAAACTTACATCCATCAAATTGGCCAACTCACTTACTGTAACAAATTCAGTTACTTGCAATTTGTTGTCTTCTAAACCCTCTTCGCCCATTGATTCGGCAGCTTCATCTCTCTTGGCTCTTCTGTATTTTGCTTTAAGGCTCTTTCCTCTACCGCCCGTTCCAGCAAGCTTGGCTTGTGTTTCACGGATTTTTTCTTGTATTGCTTTTTGATCGATTTCTTTGTCTTCTTGTTTAGGTGCATTTCTATCATTGCGATTTCCGCCACGATTTCCACCACCGCCACCACCACGATTGAATCCTCCACCACCGCCTTGTCCACCACGATTGAATCCACCACCACCGCCTGTGCCACCTTGTGGGTTGTTGTTGCGGGCAGGAACAATAGGACGGTTTGGACCAGATATTGGTTTGCCATTTGCATCTTTTGCAACTGGGGTAGTTTGAATATTATCCCCTTTCTTGTCTACTGGAATGCGCTTGCGCTTGCGTTTTTCTTCTCTGCCCATTGGCTTCGGACGAGTATCGCTATTAATTGGCAATTCTATTTTACCTAATATTTTAGGACCTTCTAATTTCTCGGCCCTAATATTTTCTATTGTTGGAGGAAGATCTACTTCCGGAGCAATTGGAGCTGGAGCAGGCGTTGGTACTACTTCTTTTGGAACCGCAGATTTTGATGTTTTTGATTTAGCTGCAGGCTTTTCAGGAACTGTTGCTTTTGCAACAGGGTCAGTTTTTTTGGCTGATTTTTTTGGTCGAGTAGAAGAATCAATAGATGATAAATCTATCTTACTGATTACTTTAGGGCCCTCTAATTCTGGGGCTTCAATTTTTACTGTTGTAGAAACTTCAACGGGAGTAACTGTTTTTTGCTTTTCTACTTCTACTATTTTTTCAATTGCTGGGGCAGGGGCAGGTTCTACTACTTTTACTTCAACTTTTATTTCTTCTTTTACTTCTTCTTTTGGAGCTTGAGCAGGAAAAGCTGAATGAAATTTTTTGTCTTCTTTCTTAAAACTAATTTCTTCTTCGTCTCTTTTTTTTCGGGCTTCAGCATGTGCAACCTTAGGTATCTCAACCTGATCGGCTTTATTCTTAGCCACTTTATCGCTTTGAAACTCTGCCTGAAGGGCACGATACTGGTCTTCTTGAAGCTTTGCAGTTGGCTTCAAGTCATCCTTTTTAAATCCTTTTTTCACCAAGAATTCAATCAGGGTATCCTGACCAATGTTGAATTCCGTAGCGGCTGCTAACAGTCTGGGTAATTTCAGTTCTGACATTCTTTGTTTTTAAGTCCATGGTCCATTCGACTAACCTATGGAAATGGACTAGGTCCACAGGCTTTATCTTATTGGCACCAATCTTAGTAGGGTGTTGATTCCCATACAAAGATAGGTGCTTATTAGCTGCTTATTCTTCTCTATCAAATTCTGTTTGCAATACTTTTTGAACTTCCAAAATGGTTTCTTTTTCCAAATCGGTTCTTCTTTCTAATTCTTCCACAGTTAATTTTAAAATACTGCTTGCCGTATCGCAACCAATCTTTTTAAATTCATCAATAATCCATGGCTCAATTTCATCGCTAAATTCATCCAAATCAATATCAAATTCATCCGCAATTTCTTCGTCTTCGCGGTAAACATCAATCTCATATCCGGTTAACTCACATGCTAATTTAATATTTACCCCTCTTCTGCCAATTGCTAAAGACACTTGATCAGCTTTCAAATACACATTGGCTTGTTTTTTATCGTTGTCTAATTCCATGTAGCTAATTTTAGCTGGAGTTAAAGAACGCTGAATTAACAATTGAGTATTGGTAGTGAAATTAATTATATCGATATTTTCATTTTTCAATTCACGAACTATTCCATGGATACGACTTCCTTTCATTCCTACACAAGCACCAACGGGATCAATACGATCATCATAAGATTCAACGGCTACCTTGGCGCGATCTCCTGGATCACGAACAATTTTCTTAATGGCAATTAATCCATCAAAAATTTCAGGTACTTCTATTTCTAATAATTTAGATAAGAATAAAGGACTTGTTCTTGATAAAACAATTACCGGAGAATTATTTTTCATGTCTACGCGAGCAATTACAGCACGAACATTTTCTCCTTTCTTAAAATAATCTTGTGGTATTTGTTCTGTTTTAGGAAGAATCAATTCATTGCCTTCTTCATCTAATAACAACACTTCTTTTTTCCATACCTGGTAAACTTCTGCACTTAATATTTCTCCAATTCTATCTTCATATTTTTTTACCAAAGCATTTTTCTTCAAATCGCTGATTCGGCTTGCCAGCGTTTGTTTTGCGGCTAGAATAGCACGGCGTCCGAAGTCTAATATATCCACCTCTTGGTACAATTCTTCACCCACTTCAAAATCGGGTTCAATTTTAACAGCGTCTTTATAAGCAATCTCCGCCAAAGGATCCATTACTTCTCCATCTTCAACAATCATACGTCTTCGGATAATTTCTAAATCTCCTTTTTCCGCATTTACAATTACGTCAAAGTTTTCATCGCTTCCGAATTTTTTACGAAGCAATGTTTTGAAAACATCTTCTACCACTTTCATCATCGTAGGACGATCTATACTTTCTGCGTCTTTGAATTCCTGAAACGCTTCTATCAGATTGATACTTGCCATAAAGCTGTTTTTTTTCTGCTAAAATTTAATTTGTACTATTGTTGATTGTATTTTCTCAAAAGGAATAACCAACTGCTCGGTGATTGCCTTTTTACCTTTTCCAGTTATTGTTTTAATAATAATAGCTGCTGTTTCCACTGTTTCTAATTCACCTTCTTTTTCGGTTCCATCAATCATTTTCACTTCTATGGATCTTCCAATATTTTTTATATATTGACGATGCAACTTCAAAGGCTCTTCAATTCCTGGAGAAGATACTTCTAAAGAAAAATCTCCTTCGGGATACATTTCAGCCTCTTCTATTTGTTTATACAGTCTCCTATTATAAGAAACACATCTTTCTATTTTAACACCTTCATCTCCATCCACAAAGAGCTTGATATTATTACCCGGTTTAATGGTTAAAGACACCAGAAAATAAGCAGGTTCATCGGCCAAAATGCTTTCCAACATTTGCTCAATTCTTGCAATATTTAAATCTGTTGCCATATTAAAAAAGGAGAAGGGAACGATAGTCGTTCCCTTCAGTTTATTTTTTTACTGCTGCAAATATAGGAAAAGAAGGCTTTACCCTCCAAATTTTTACCGTTCCTACGATTTTGAGGTATTTTAACAAGCATTTGACCTCTTTTTGGGTAATTTCACACCCTTATGTTTAAGATTATTCTATGGGGTTTATTTATTTATATGGCTTACCGATTCATTTTTGAGTTTGTGGTTCCCGTTACAAAAACAGCCAGTCAGTTAAAGCGTAAAATGACCGAAATGCAGCAAAATCAAGCATTTCAACAGCATCAGCATGCAGAAAACCCAGCTCCCGAAGCCAACGCTGTTCCTTCAACACCAAAAAAAGACGATTATATTGAGTTTGAGGAAGTTAAATAGTTACAACTAATGCTGTTCAAAAAATCATTCTAACCCCTGTTTTTTTGATGCTTATAATGTTCGCTATTCATGCTTTTTAATTTTTCTGCAGCAGCTTCGGCGGTTATATCCCTTTGCGGATTTGCCAACATTTCATATCCAACCATAAACTTTTTTACAGTTGAACTTCTTAATAACGGAGGATAAAAATGCATATGCCAATGCCAACCTTTATAGTTTAAGTCATTTACTGGCATTTGGTGCATACCTGCAGAATAAGGAAACGACACTTCAAATAAATTATCATATTTGATAGTGAGCCTTTTTAATATATCGGCAAATGCATTGTCTTCAGCATCACTAAACTGGGTAATTTGTTGAATATGCCTTTTGGAAATTATCATTGTTTCATAAGGCCATACAGCCCAGAAAGGAACTAGAGCAACAAAATACTCATTCTCTATAATAACGCGTTCCCTTTTTTCTAATTCCAAATCTAAATATGCACTCAATAGACTTTTGCCATTTTGCTGATAGTATTTTTCTTGCTCGTTTGTTTCTTTTGTTAATTCTGCAGGTATGGATGAAGAAGCCCAAATTTGTCCATGAGGATGCGGATTACTACATCCCATAATTTCACCTTTATTCTCAAATATTTGAATGTATTTGATTGATTCATTTGCAGCTAACGCATTAAATTCATCTTTCCATAACTTGATTACATTTTTGATATCATGTATAGACATTAATGGAAGTGTAAGATTGTGATCTGGTGAAAAACAAATCACCCTACAGATGCCTGTTTCACTTTTACTCACTAATAAATTTTCAATATTTTCACTACCAGTTGGAGTAGAAGGCATTAATGCAGAAAAGTCATTGGTAAAAACAAATGGGCCTGTATAAGCTGGATTAACTGTTCCATCAGATCGCTTATTTCCCGGACACAAATTACATCCGGAATCATATACAGCTAAATTTTCAGTTGGAATACGTTCTACTTTACCTTGCCAAGGTCTTTTCATTCGGTGTGGTGATACCAAAACCCATTCTCCTGTTAAAATATTCAGTCGGGTATGCGGATGCTCTTTACTGTTAAACATAATTAAATAATTTCTGTGCCATTTTGTATTGATGCTATATAATAATCTAGGGTTAAACCCATGGCAGATTCATACGCTGGTTTAACTTCTTGTATAAGTGCTTCAATAGCAGATTCTTTAACTAAATTAATGGTACAACCTCCAAAGCCTCCTCCCATCATTCTTGCTCCAATAACTTCCGATTTGGTTCTTACAAAATCAACTAAAAAATCTAGCTCTTTGCAACTTACTTGGTACTGTTTACTCAATCCATCATGGGTTTTATACATACAATTACCCAAGCCAGCAATATTCCCCTCGTTTAAAAATTGACATGCTTGTAATAAACGATTCATTTCGTCTACTATATATCTGCTTCGTTGATACACTAAATTATTGTAAGGCAAAACATATTGATCCAACATTTCAATTGTGGCGTCTCTTAATGAAAGTACTTCGGGATGATGTGCTTGAATAAGTTCAACTGCTTGCATACATTCCATGCGGCGAGTATTGTATTCGGAAGAAGCCAAAGAATGTTTTACATTGGTATTTAGTAAAAGAATTTTAATGCCATCTAAATTAAAAGGAACATATTCATATTCAAGTGACCTACAATCTAATTTAATTACCTGATTGGCCTTACCCATCATAGAAGCAAACTGATCCATAATTCCACACAGTACTCCAGCATATTCATGCTCTGCTTTCTGAGCCATTGTAACCATTTCAATTCTAGGTATATTCGAATTCAATAAATGATTTAAAGCAAAAACTGTTGCACATTCCACCGCTGCAGAAGAAGATAAGCCTGCCCCAATTGGAACATCGCTCGAAAGCACTGCATTGAACCCAGGCATTGGAATAGAACGATTAATAAATTGAGCAACACCTCCCAAAATATAATTTGGCCAACTTATATCTCCACATGATTTTAAAGCGGATACTGTAGTTGAAAATTTTTCATTTAGATCTAGTGCAGTCAAATGAATTTCATCATCGTCTCTTAAAGAAATTGCAATGTATGCAGCTTTATCAATTGCCGCAGGCAGTACAAATCCATTGTTATAATCGGCGTGTTCGCCAATGATATTTACTCGCCCTGGAGATCGTACAATAACCGAAGGCAATTGGTGGTATATGTTAAGAAAATATGTTTCTATTTGTTTTTTCATTGTTTACTTTATTTGGAATAATGGATTGGTTGATTGAGTTCTTTCTCTATCCATCAAAGCCTCTAATGACTTTACTAATTGAGTGTTTTCAATTGCTAGATTATTGTTTTCGGCTATATCTGTATCTATATTATATAATTCTGTTCTAATGGCAATTGAACCCTTAAAAAATCGAATGGCTTTCCAATTATTTTTCAACACTGCTTGCTTAAAACCGCCTTCATAAAATTCCCAGTATAAGCAGTCATGGGTAATTTGCTTTTTCCTTTTCAAACTAGCAACAAAAGAAATGCCATCTGTTTTAGTGATTTTTTGTAGCCCTGCTATTTCAGCAAATGTTGGTAAAATATCCCAAAAAGCGCCAGTATGGGTATTTAAAGAGCCTGGTTTAATTTTTTCATTCCAACTAACTATAAATGGAACCCTAATTCCGCCTTCATACAAAGCTCTTTTAACACCTCTTAAACCTCCACTACTGTTAAAAAAATCTACATCTGCAATTGTTCTTCCTCCCTCTTTATGAGTACCGTTATCACTCGAGAATACGATGATTGTATTATTGTATAGATTTTGATCTTTTAAGTAAGCAATTAATTGGCCTATATAATTATCCATTTGAGAAACCATTGCTGCATAAGCAGCCCTAGGAAAGGGTTGGGGGCCATAGTGCTGTCCGGGTAGTTGTGCTATTTCTGGGCCAAACCTGCTGGTTCCATCCATAGCTAAATATTGTTGCAATGACGAATTGGGTACCAGTAATTCTGCATGTGGTAAAGTATATGCCACATATAAAAAAAATGGATTTGCTTTCTGTGCTGAAATAAAATTCTTTGCTTGATTGGTGAACCATTGATTGCTGTATTGTTCATCAGGAATTTTAACTTTAGTGCTTTTTCCATTCAATAATAGCCAGGCTGAATCTGGTTTTTGATAATGACCCTCTACATGGTGCAATAATCCAGCAAAATAATCCCATCCTTTTTTCTCAGGAACTCCAGAGGTATTGGATTGTCCTAAACCCCATTTTCCAACCATTCCATTTTTGTATCCTGCTTTATGTAAATACTGTGGTAAAATGCTGTCTGATTCAGATAAAGGAACTTCTCCATTTCCACGAATTGAAACATGTCCGGTATGTTGTCCGGTCATTAAACTTGCTCTTGAAGGTGCGCAAACAGTACTTCCAGCATAAAATTGGGTAAACCTTGTGCCTGTTTTTGCAAGCAAATCTATATTGGGTGTATTAATTTTTGTTGAACCATAACAACCTACATCACCATAACCCAAATCATCTGCTAAAATAAAAACGATGTTGGGGGTTTTATTTTGAGAGAACAACCAATTTGTAGTTGATAAAAGTAAAAGAAAGAATACAGTAAGCACTAGTTTCATCACCATGAATTTTTCTATAAACTTACCTTAAATTAACTACTCAATGTTCTTCGGAAATACAAAAGGACTATAAATATTATTCCAATAAATGGCTAGATCGTTTAGTAATCCGTTTGCATCTACCGCATCAACTCGTTGTTGAAAATATGCATATCGTTCAATATAATCAGTAGTATTCATCCAATCAGTAGATAGTTTCATAAAATATTTAATTACCACAGGGCGTGCATTTCTACTTGGATTGCAATTATATTCTGTTAACCAAATTTTTTGTTCTGGATAAGTTGCTCTGGCTCTTTCAACAAAAGTCTTGAATCTATTAAATACTGCTTCTGCTGTAAGAGAATCTGTAGGACGATCATTATTTTGATTGCCCCAATCATACCAATGTAAACAAATATAATCTACTCTTAATTTTTGTGCTTTTGCCGCATCCATGAAGTTGGGCAACCATCTACCTGCTACAAAAGAATTATCTTGCTCCACTGCTGGTGAGCCCAATCTTAAACCTGTTTGCATCATAATACGATATCTATTTATAGCAGTATCCACAGGCATATTAGACTGCCCTGGATTATCTGGCTCATTAAAGGACAATAAATGATTTACATCTTTTCGGCCTAAGAAATAATTTACATTTGCTAGAGTTGCACTAGCCTTACCCCAAGTCATTGGAACATAATTCATTGAACCATATGAAGGTCTATTCAAACTCCATCCGTAATACCAAGATGCATTGAATTGTTTAACTACATTACTATCTACAAATGCAACTCCTTTTTTAGAAGGATTTCCAATAGCCGTGTAGCGAATAAATGAAATTTTATTGGCCAGATTAGTTCCAAAGTTTATGCTAATGGGAGCTTGTGAAGCAACATAATAAGAGGACTCTCCAGTTCCATCACTGTTTTCAGCAAAAACAGCCATATACCCCTTTGGTAAATAAAAGGAAGCGATTTTATCTTCAAACCCTGTAGGTATTGCTTTAAACATGGGGCCTGAAACAATACTTGAATAAACAGTGTCTGGGCTCAAAACTATTCTTGGTTCAGAAATATCTTTGCCAGAAGATACAGCTAGAATGTTTCCTGCTTGAAATGGTTGAGCAGAATTAGAATTAGTATTGGTGTCATTTTTTTTGCATGATGTAAGAAAGCTAATTCCAAATATAATTGAGGTTATGAAATTCCTATTTAGGATAAACATCGTTTCAGTTTTAAAATAATCTATGAATAATATACTAAGTAATGTATTTTATCTTGTATTTCAGGTGCCTAAACTCTTCAAAAATGAGGTACTCTTAGTTCAACGGCATTGGACTTATCCAACCAGCTTATTAATTGCTTCCTGAGTTTGACAACCAAATTCTTATTATTTTTAGAGATATCATTTTTTTCGGAGACATCCTTACTAAGATCAAATAGTTCTAATGACTGATCTTCGTAGTAATAAATAAGTTTATAATTTCCTTTTCGTAAAGCTGCACTTGGTTTTCCGCCTTGGTTACTATAATGAGGGTAATACCAAAATATTGGTCTATTCATATTTTTGGTAGAATTAACTAATAATGAAAAAATATTTTCTCCGTCTATGATCTTACTCTTTTTAAATGTAGGATTGATTAATGTAGCACAAGTAGTATAAATATCCGCCAGTGTAACTGGCAAATCAGATTGAGTACCAGCTTGTATTTTACCCTTCCAATACATTATAAATGGCACTCGTATACCTCCTTCATATAACCAACCTTTTCCTCCCCTTAATGGATCATTCGTAGTGTTACTACCTTCAGCAGTGCTTAATCCTCCATTATCGGAGGTAAATACAATCAAGGTATTATCATCTATCTTTAGCTCTTTCAGTTTATTAAATAATCGCCCAATATTCCAATCCATGTTTTCTATCATGGCAGCATATAACGGATTATCTTGAACTAGTCTTCTTTTCCATCCAGCTTCTGATCTCATCCAATCCTCGTCTTTTGCAAATCGATCTACATCTTTTATGTCAAACTTTTTTTGCTTGATTTGATATTTTTGAACCAATGCCTTAGGAGCTTGCATTGGATTATGCACTGCATACATAGAATACATTAAAAAAAAAGGTGCATTTTTTTTATTCTCTAAAAAAGCTATACAATCATTGGTTAAACGATCAGTGAGGTATTCGCCAACCGGTCCATCAGTTATCGTTGGATTCTTATAAGGTACAAAAAAGCCTCCCATAGTATCATTGATTTTTCCATACGGACTACCTTTACCCCAGCCACCGATATTTACTTGGAAACCTTGATGTTGTGGCCAATATTTTTCTTCTTCCCCCAAATGCCATTTACCTGCAAAAAAAGTTTGATACCCGTTTTCTAATGCAAATTCAGCAATCGTTTTTTCTTCTAAAGGCAATTGAAACGCAGTTGGGGGCGTTTTTATTTTTTCATACAACCTGATTTTTCCATCCTCACTTCTTCCAGGAATCCAATCTGTAACTCCTGTTTTGGATGGATATTTTCCTGTCATCAAACTTGCACGAGAAGGACTACATACAGGGCTTGTAGCATAGCCATAGTTGAATTTTAGTCCATTTAATGCCAGTTGATTTAGATAGGGTGTTTCATTAAATTTACTTCCATAAATACTTAAATCTGCCCAACCTAGATCATCTACTAATATGATTAATATATTAGGTTTATTTGAATTTTGTTGAGCAAGCAAAATGCTAGAATAGCCGAAAAAAAATATTATTGCGAGTGATTTTTTGATCATACAATTGATATCGGATTTATAATTGTTTGATTTTTTCTAACTTCGCTTTCATATCATTTACTCTTTCAGGATAAACTGTTGCAAGATTGTTGGTTTCCCCTGGGTCGTCTGTTAAATTATACAATTGTGGTTCGGCTAAATTACCCAATTCGGTATTTGTATCTTTATTTAACTTAGGTCCTTTTGAAGGTTCAATGTATTTCCAACCTCCTACTACTAGTGATAGTGTAGAATTTAAAGATTGTTCTACTAGAAACTCTCTCGACTGATTACTTTTATTTAACAATACAGGGAGACTGTTTTTACTATCGGGCGCTTGTCCATTTTCAACAGCAACACCTGCAAAATTGGCAAGTGAAGCATATAAATCGATCTGGCTAAACAACGCATCATTTACTTTTCCGGGTTTGATATTTTTAGGCCAGCTCACAATAAATGGAACCCTTGTTGCTGCTTCAAATGAACTATACTTTCCGCCTCTAAAAATTCCGCTAGGTTTATGATTTCCCAGCTTTTCCACTGCATCATCTTTGTAGCCATCATCTATTACTTGCCCATTATCACTGGTGAAAATAATCAGTGTATTTTCTAAAAGTCCATTTTTTTTCAGGATTGATTCTATTTCTCCAACAGTCCAATCCAATTGCAGTAAAACATCGCCTCTTGCGCCCATTCCACTCTTTCCTACAAATCGTTCATTGGCAATTCGAGGCACATGAATATCATGGGTAGAAAAATAAAGAAAAAATGGTTTCGCTTTTTGTTGTACAATATATGCGCTTGCTTTTTGAAGCAAGATATTAGCGAAGTCCTCATCTTTCCATAATGCAGCATAGCCACCAGTCATGTATCCTATTCTACTTATTCCATTTACAATAGTCATATCATGACCATGAGATGGAAGTAACTTCAATAATTCCGGATTCTTTTTTCCAGTGGGAGCATTCGGATCTATTGGTTCTTTGTAACTAACTTTAATAGGATCGTTTTTGTCTAAATTTACCACAGAATGATTTTCTACAAATACACAGGGAACACGATCTCCAGTTGCTGGAATTAAAAAAGAGTAATTAAAGCCAATCTCTAATGGGCCTGGTACTATTATGCCATTCCAATCAGCTCCTTTTTCATCTCCCAAGCCTAAATGCCATTTGCCAATTACAGCAGTATGATAACCTCCTTTTTGCAACATCGCAGGCAGGGTAGTAGTAGCTGTTGGAATCAATAAAGTAGCGTCCCCTGGTGCAATACCAGTTCCTTCTTTGCGCCAAGCATATTTTCCGGTAAGCAAGGAGAATCTGGATGGAGTGCAGGTAGCGGATGTTGCATGTGCATTGGTAAATCTTACGCCATTTTTTGCCAAGCGATCTATATTTGGAGTAGCTATTGCGGATGTGCCATAAGCACTCACATCACCATAACCCAAATCGTCTGTATAAATTAAAATGATATTCGGTTGTTTATTAGACTGTGCAGTTAAACCTGAACTTGATAATAAAACAAGCAAAGCAAAAAAGCTTAGATTAAATTTTTTATTCATACTACTTATTTTTAAAATTATTTTTTATAATCAGATGGATTAACTCCAAATTGATCGTGAAATCTTTTTCTAAAATATTTGATATCATTAAAGCCTGCTTCAAAAGCTACTTCAGTAACAGAATAATTACCGCTTTCTAATAACTTAGCAGCAAAATTTAAACGTGCAGTTCTAATAAACTCATTGCCTGACATTCCTGTAACTGCTTTTAGTTTTCTATAAAATGTAGATCTGCTCATAAACATCAGATTCGAGAGATCATCATTATTAAAATTACTATTAGAAATATTTTCCTCTACTAATTTCATCAACTTAACTAAGAACGCTTCTTCAAATGTTTTAATTTCAAAATTTCCTGTGCCAAGAAATATTCTTTTAGCATAAAACGATTTTAAGGTATTTCTAGAATTAATCAAGTTATGAATATGCACCAGCAACAGTTGAGAATTAAAAGGTTTGGGCAAATAAACATCTGCCCCTTCTCTAATACCTTGAACATTATGCTCCATATCGGATAATGCAGTTAATAATAATATGGGGATATGAGATGTATCTTTATTAGATTTTAATCTTCTACACAATTCTATTCCATCCACTTCCGGCATCATCACATCACTTACAATTAAATCAGGGATTGTTTCTAACGCCTTTTCAATACCTTCTCTTCCATTGGTGGCAGTAACTACTTTAAAAGTAGGTGAGAGTATCTCATATATATATTGAAGCATATCAGATTCGTCTTCAACTACTAAAATGATAGGTTGTTCTACATCTTCATTTACTAAATCTACATCTTCATACATAGTATTATCGTTTAAATTGCTTTCAATGTGCTGGTTAGTCTGATACATTGCATCTAATGAAATACCTTGTAATGTATCTTTAATTAGTAATGAAGGTAAGACAACTGTAAAGGCACTGCCATTTTCTTCATCACTTTCTGCAACAATCACCCCACCGTGCAACTCTGCCAATTCTTTCACGAATGAAAGCCCAATTCCTGTACCAGATATAGTGGTAGCATCTTCTTCTTTACCTCTATAAAATCGATCAAATATTTTTTCTAATTCTTTAGCTGGAATACCTTTTCCATTATCCTTTATAATTATTTCGCATTGCTGATTCAATATTTTTTGAATCCTAACATCAATTTTTCCTCCATTTGGAGTAAATTTAAATGCATTTGACAATATATTAAATACAATAATTTCTAATTTATTATGGTCAAAATTAAAAGACAAATATTTTTCTTGTGGAATAAATGAAAACTCAATATTCCTTCTTTTTGCTTCATCGGTAAACAGCATGCAAATATCATGACAGAAAGAAACTATCTCGCCTGGTTGTAGTGAAAGCTTTAAACTACCAGCTTCTGATTTTTGATAATCTAATAACTGATTCACCATTCTTAACATGCGCTTTGATTGCTTTTGTACTAACCTTAAGCTTTTTTCAATAGAACTCTCCATTTTTTTTCTTTGAAGCATATCATCTATTGGACCCAAAATAAGGGTAAGTGGCGTTCGGAATTCATGAGAAATATTGGTAAATAATCTTTCTTTAAAATCAGCTAATTTATTTTCTTGCTGCCTTTCAAACTTACTAAGTATTAGTTGATTTTTCAAAGCAACTTGGCGCAATCCTAAAGAACGAGTTAACCAAAGCAAGAAAATAAAAAAACTACAATAAATACAATATGCCCACCAAGTTTTCCATGGAGGTGGAAGGATATAAATAGTTAATTCTTTAGGTATTTCATTCCATTTTTTGTCGCTATTGGTAGCTTTTACTTTTAATTGATAAGTGCCTGGAGCTAAATTGGTGAATGAAACCAATCTACTATTTCCAGCATTTATCCAATCTTCATTAAACCCCTCCAATTTATATTTATATTCATTTTTATCTGGAGCATGATAATCTAATGAAGCAAATTCAATAGAAAATATATTTTTCGTATGATCAAGTGTTATCGATTTAGTTTCGTAAAAAGGTTTATTTAAAATTGAAGTATCAGCATTATTCATTCCAAACTCATAAGGGATATTATTAACAGTTAAATTAGTAAAATGAATAGAGGGAGTAAAATTATTAATTCTGATGCTATCTGGAAAAAAATAAGTAAGCCCTTCTAAACCTCCAAAATAAAATTGACCTTTATTATCAACAAAAAAAGTGTTTTCTGAAAAAACATTTGATTGTACGCCGTCTCTTTTATCAAATACAGTAAAAGTGTTATTTTGCTGATTAAATCGAATTATTCCTTTATTGGTACTAGCCCAGATAGTGCCAAACTTATCTGGAATAATCGCATGAATGTAATCACTAGGAAGTCCTTCTTTACTAGTATAAGATGCTACATTTAATTGATCTCCATTAACCCCTGTAATCTTATTCAAACCATTTTGAGTTCCAGCCCAAATATTTCCAAATTTATCTTCAGCTAAACACAATATGGTATTATTACTAATAGAATTAGGATAACCACCTGTTTGGGTAAATACCTGAAATTCTTGAATATTCGGTTTGAACAAATGAAGTCCCTTATAAGTGCCTATCCAAAGCCTTTTTTTAGAATCAACCAACAAACAACTTACTCGCTCATTTTGTAATGCCCCTTTTACTCCAAAAGCGGGTAAGAAGTTTTTAAAAAGTGGTCGATTTCTTTTATCATAACCAGCTATATAACTTAAACCGCTTTCCTGCGTCCCAATCCAGATCCTCCCAGATGAATCCTTTCCAAATGCATTAATTTTTTTACCACTAATAGCATTTTTTTCAGATGAATTAGGTAAAAACATCTCGTATTTCTTAACGCTGGACTTGCTATTAGTTACCCTAATCAATCCATTTACAGTAGCTACCCATAAATAAATACTATCTTCAAAAAATGCCCTGCTTTCATTTAAGCGAAGGGGTAAAGTAGATTTTTCTCTGGCTTCAAATTCCAGTTTTGAAAAAGATTTCCAATTGGTTGAATATTGTACACTACCCCCCTTAGTTCCTATCCAAAGTTTATTAAATTGATCTACAAAAACAGACCTCACATGGGTACTTTCCAAAAATGAACTGGTTTTATTATCATTACCTATATTGATAAACTTTTTTTGATTTAAATTAAATTTAAATACACCAGTTCCATCTGTACCTACCCACAATAACCCTGACGCATCCTCTTCTAATGTTAAAATAATTTGATTATCATTGGTATATAATCCTGGAATAGTTAAATTAATTTTTTCAAATTGCTCTGTTGATCTATTAAACTTGTTTAAGCCCCCGCCCCAAGTACCAATCCAAAGACTTCCTTTAGAATCTAATAAAATGCGATACGCATCATTAGAGCTTATAGAATTAGTTATCCTTTTTTGAAACTTAAAGTTTTTTGATTGCTTAGTTTGAAGATTTAATTGATACATACCATAAGCCCATGTTCCTACCCATAGACAATTGAATTGCTTATCGATTACAATTGACGTAATATTTATTTCTGGAATCCCAAAGTTGTATGTTTGATCATTTATCAAGTCTTTATTCAAATGTCTAAGCCCACGGTCTGTTGCAAGCCAATATCCTCCTTGATTATCAGACTGAATATCGAAGGTTTTCCATTCACTATTAAGTATAATAAATTTTTTTGTCCGCTTATCTAAATATTGAAGACCTCTCCAAGTTCCGATGAATAATTTTTCGGTGTCAGTATCTAATATGGAAAGTATATAATCTGTGTTGAAATCTTTATTGCTAAGATTATTATTGATATAATTGGTAATTTGTCCTGTTTTAAGATCAAAATTGCTTAACCCACCAGATTTAGTTCCAATCCAAAGATTATGTTGCTTTCCGTTTTGTAAAACTTCAATCGATTGACTTAGTAAATTATCCCCTTTACCTAAATCTTTGTTGAGCAATTTCATTTCATAACCATCAAATCGCTGCAAACCACCCCTGGTCCCAAACCAAACAAATCCATTTCTATCGTGAATGATTGAAGTAACTTCATTATTAACCAACCCATCGGTAATACTAATAATTGAATTAGTGTTTTGAGTAAATGCAATAGAATTTATACTCAGGGATAATAGTAAAAGGAAGTATATGGGTGCCTTGGAAAACAATCTTTTCTGAATTAGTCGTTATTTCTGTAATACAATTTAGATGAATTCCATGTTAGTGAAAATTATTTTAAAGTAAGTGTTAAAAAATTATAAAAAGATTAATAAAAGGATAAAAAGAAATAGTAGTAAAAAATAACTAATACCCAGCTTAATATTTAATCGCTGTTTATTCTTTTCTATATTACTTATTTTTTGTTTTAAAAACATCCAAATGCCTTTTATATTAGTTATGATTAATTGTTTGCTTTCGATATTGTTCTAACTCTTTTGGCTCATGTACACGCACCTTTTGATTTTTCAATAGATCATCATGAATCATGAGTGTAATAGTATCCCAAATTTTGCCCTCCGTCCAAATGGGATTCATTTTGTCTTTTTCCCATTGAATCAAATGCCTATTCAGCTTGGCAAGTATAGCTGGTTCGGCTTGTTTAATGTCTTTTGTTTCTCCAGGATCTTTATTTAAATCATACAAACATTCCTTCAATCCCCTAATCTTGATCATTTTATATTGATCATATCGAATAGCGGCTGCTGCATCTTTTCTCCAAATCAATTGTTGGTGCGGAGGTTTTTTTAGATTCCCTTTCAAGAAAGGTAAAAGACTCACTCCATCTAATCCAGTTCTATTTATATATTTAATACCAGCAGCATCTATTGCAGTTGGGAATATATCTAATGAAGTACTAAGTCCATTGAATTTATGATGCGAAAATTGCTTTGGCAAACTAACTAAAAATGGTATTCTATGTCCAGCCTCGTATTCGTTTCCTTTAAACCCTTTTAAGGGTAAATTACTAGACTGGTTATTGTGAGCACCTCCATTATCACTCAAAAAGAATATAAGGGTATTATCAAATAGATTTTGTTGTTTTAACTCCTTAATAATTTTTCCTACTGCTCTATCTAATGCATATGTCATTGCAGCTAATTTTTGTCTTGGATGATTGGCAAATTTTTGTAGATCTTTATCACTTGCTTCCATTGGAGTATGCACTGCATTGGGTGCCCAATACATAAAAAAGGGTTGGCTCTTATTTTTCTTAATAAAATCGACCGCTTTATCCCCTAGAACATCCGTTAAATATCCATTGAATGATACTGGTTGATTATTTTCGAGCAATGCATTTTTTGCACCATGCTTATCATCTTTATTAGGTTGATAAAAATAACTTCTGCCACCACTCAAGAATCCATAGTAATAATCAAAACCTTTGGATAGAGGATGTTGATTTTGATTAAACCCCAAATGCCATTTACCGAAAGCTGCGGTAGAATATCCCTCTGCTTGTAATAACTTTGGCAATAACACTTGAGCAGTATCCATTCCTGAATATCCATCTCCTTCATTGCACTCATATCCAAAACGCTGTTGGTATTTACCAGTTAATATTCCTGCTCTTGATGGGCTGCATACAGAAGCACTTACATGAGCATCAGAGAAAACAACTGATGATGCAGCTAATATATCAATATTAGGTGTTTGTAAATCTGTAGAACCCATAAAACCAAAGTCTGCGTATCCTGCGTCATCTATCAATAGTACAATAATATTAGGCTTTGAATGATTAACAACTTTCTTAAAAGCAGAGGTACCTATAAACAAGAATAATAAGGAAATAGAAATCAATCCACTTGCTAAGTAAATAGTTTTTTTTTCTCTAAAATGTAATTTCATTCCCTTCATTATTGCTTCAGCGGATTTTTAGATTTGTTGTATAAAGCTTCTTGATTTAAACCAAAGAAAATAGGCATGATTGTGTTTGCTTCCCATTTTTTTCTCTGTAACTCAAAGCTGTTTAATTGTTGTTTATTTTGATCAGCTATATTTTTTTCTTCGCCGATATCCAATTTCAAATTGTATAGTTGAAAACTAGAATCCTTTATAATTATTTCTTTTATTCCTGAATGGTGTAACACAGCATAGTTTTTTTGATCAAACTGTCGCCAAAACAAATAATCGTGAGGTATTCCAGTATTACTACCTGTGATAAAAGGCAGGAGATTTACTCCATCTAACTTATTTTTTGGAGTAATCTGCTCTTTAATATTTGCAGCAATAGTGGCGAAAATATCCAACGATATTATTGGAAGGTCATGACGGGTATTGGCTTTAATTTTCCTTGGCCACTGCATAGCAAATGGTACTCTAATGCCGCCTTCAAATAAAGAACTTTTCCCAGCCCTAAGTAAACTATTATTGCTAGCATTATCCGACTCAGGTCCTCCATTATCGGAGAGAAATACTACAATAGTATTTTCTGCTAAATTTAATTGTTGCAACTTATCTAAAACTGCGCCTGCCCCATCATCAACTGCACTAACCATTGCCGCATATGTTTTGCGCTTAATATCTTTGATATGCTCAAACCTATTTAGATACTTAAGATCAGCCTGTAAAGGCGAATGAGGTGCATTATAAGCCAAGTATAAAAAAAATGGTCGATCTTGATTTTGTTCAATAAATGAAACTGCTTCCCTAGAAAATACATCAGTTAAATAAGCGCTTTCTTCCACCACTTTTTCATTACGAATTAATTTTGTTCTATAACTCTGCGCCTCATTTTTTGCACTATCCTGATGAGTGATATCATATTCACTAGGGAAATATCGATGCCCGCCCCCCAAAAAACCAAAAAAATGATCAAATCCTCTTTTCCATGGTCGATATTGTTCATGTGCTCCTAAATGCCATTTACCAATTCCCATTGTTGCATACCCAGCTTGTTGCAAAAATTCAGGTAGCGTTTGTTCCGTAATTGGTAAACCAATGCTTGAATCAAATGGTTTGTATAAAGGATTACGACTATAACCGAATCGATCTTGGTATCTACCAGTAATCAATCCGGCACGGCTTGGCGCACAAACTGCGTAGCTAACATAACCCTGACTAAATACTACCCCATTTTTGGCGATGCGATCAATATGTGGGGTTGGTATATCTAAAGACCCATTAAATCCAACATCAGCGTACCCTTGATCATCTGTAATGATCAGTATTACATTAGGATTTGATCTGTCTGCTTTATACAACTCAATAGCGCCCAAATCAGGTTGATCGGTAATTGTATTACCCAGTATATCTTTTTCAACATTTAATCCTATTCTAATTCCGATACTATCAGTAGGAATTTTTTCGATTTTTACACCTTTATTTTGTATCAAGCTTTTATTCTGGGGTGTATAATCTGCTATTTGTAAACCAGTTTTATTTTTAAACAAAGGGTCTCCATAAAAAGGAGTAGCATCTTTAAATGCAAAATCCTTTGGCCAATTATTTTCATATAGAAACAGGTTATTATTAAAAACAACATTGGGTATCCCATCTTTGTCTATTTCTTTTAACTTCTGATCGCCAGCAACAGTTTGAGCTTCTGCTTCAAAATAAAAAATATTATTAGCTATCAATACACCTTGAGCGCTGCTACTCACGGCTATTTTTGGAGTAATAGTTTGGGAAACATAAATAGTATTGTTATAAAAATAACTATTGTAGGGTCCAGTATTTTTCTTTTGATCTCCCTGATAACCACTTAACCAAAATATTTTCCCTTCCTGAAAGGCACCATTGGCCCCTTTAACTCTGAAACCATCATTGATGCTGATATTATACCGATAAGCACAATTGAAATTATTTCCCAATATCTCACAGAAGCCTCCCGCATTATTTGCACTTAGGTTATATTGAACTATTACATCATTGCAATTATAATCAATATGAACCCCTGCAGAATCCGCAGGACCATTGGCATTTTCAAAACGATTGTGTTCAATCAAAATATTGGAACAGCTCCATGTCCATAAACCACTTCCCCTTCCCCAGTTTCTTGAATCAGCAGTAGATCCAGAATGGTCTACCGTATTATGATGAATATGACCATTGGTTACACCAGAAAATTGCATACCAGGACCACCTGTATTAAAAACTTTGCAATTGGCAATTTCTAATTTACTAATTCCATTAATGGTGGCAGTTGCTTTCAAGCCTGTATGAGAAACATTATAAATAATTGACTTCAATACTTTAACATTTGTCAGCAACCCTAACTTGGTATTATTAATGAACCTTATTCCCCAGCCATAGCTTTGGGTACCATTTGCTGATTTTGTTTCCGCAGCTGATCGCATAAACCCTGGTGGATTAAAAAAAACATCGTGTACAATTAAATCGGTTAGTACAATATTTTCATGCAGCTCATTATTGGTTACTTCTACCAGTATACCACATCGCATAGCTGATTTATTGGTTGAATCAGATTTAGGATAAGGAACAAATCCTGTAAACTCAAGACCTTTAATGATTATATGCGAACTGTTTTGTACAAGGACTGCATTTAATTGATCACCAGCGTCTATACTTGGCTTATCTATTTTTCCTTTAAATGTATAATATGAAATAACGATGGGCTGTTTTAATGATCCTCTCCTATTTTTAATAGTAAGCATTCCTGAAAATTTTTGCCCAGTTGCAAAAAGAATAGAATCACCCGGTTTTAATTGAATTAAATTAACCGGTGCCATTGATTGGAAAGATTGAGCAATTGAAGTTCCTTTATTAGCATCTTTACCTATTTCGGTATTTATATAATAATTGGTTGCTTTTAAAGAATAGCTAGTTCCCAAGTAAAATAAAAAAATAAAAATAAGTTTGATCTTCATTGATTTAATCATTTTATGCAAGTATGCATATTGCATAACCAATTACTGGGCTAACCACATAAAGCTAAAATCATTATTCAAAAAATAAAGACAGCTGTCTTTCAAAAAAGGGGGTCAATCAAGTCAATCGTATTCATGAAATTTCCATCAAGAGTCATGCACATTTTGTTTTCATTAAATTACCAGTTATCCGTTCTAAAAGAAGACGCAGGCAATCCATAAGTATTAAATAAACTTCCTTCAACCCAATTTTTAAACGCATATCGAACACTGATAGGGTTCTTTACTTGTTCACTCCATACGGTGATGCATGTCCTACGATCTTTAGTAAAAATAGCTTTAGCAGGATAAAAAATCTTGTCTTCGCCTGCAATTTCAAAATCAGTTAATGGCTTACCAAAAGTATTTAAACCCATTTCTGCATAATCAAAAGTAATGATCAAACTATCGCCCGAAGTTCGCTCCATTTGCTTATAAACTGGTCCACTAAATGCAATACCAGGTATATTATAATTTTTAGTAACCGCCCAATAGGCTAGTCGATTTCCTACTAGTTCTTTTTGAGCGGGATGAATCATATTTTTCTCTCCTATATCGATTGTAGCAGCCATACCAGTATTTTCTACTGTTTGCATAGTTTTTAATTGTGACTCTCTTAATAATGCACCACTAATATTACCTACACCAGCGCCTGCATGAGGCGCGATCTGAACAAAATAAAATGGAAATGATCCTTGTTGCCATTGAGTTCTCCAGGATTTTATTAATAAGGAAAACAGGGCTTGGTATTCGTGGGCAGCTTCTCTGTTTGATTCACCCTGATACCAGAGTATTCCTTTTATAGTGAACCCAATATAAGGATGTAACATAGAATTATACAACATGGTATGTGTTAAATTGGCTTCTTTAATTGTTGTGCTCTCGGGTATTTTAACGGTTTTAAATGTAGACAGTGTAGCACTATCCATCCAACTCTCTGCATTAGAAGCTCCCCATGAGGTCTGAATAATTCCCACAGGTATTCCTAGTACAGCATTGATTTTTTTAGCAAAAAAATAGGCGACAGCACTAAAATTTCCAGCTGTAGCTGGTGAAGCGAATTTCCATTGACTTTTTACATCATCCAAAGGTGTTTTACTAAAAGTACGAGGAGTATGAAATACCCTTATCAACGAATTCATAGAATTTAAAATAAACTCATTACTACCTATAATAGGTTGACTAGCATTGCCTTTTAGTGGCATTTCCATATTGGATTGTCCTGAACATAACCATACTTCTCCAATGAGTACATTGTTCAGTGTAATAGTACTGCTACCTTTAATAACTACTTCAAATGGTCCGCCCGCAGTTGGTGTAGTTATTTTTAGTTTCCATTTTCCACTTTCATCTGTAATTACTTTACTGCTCTTGCCCCAACTACCTGTAACCACAATTTTTGTTTTAGCCCTATCTGTGCCCCAAATAACTGCTTCCGTTTGTTGTTGTAGCACCATACTATCACTAAAGAAAGATGGTAAACTTGTTTGCGAATAAGACTGAGTTGTAATCATCGCAATCAAAATAGTTGTGAAAAAATTTAAACACCTCATTTGATAAAATTTAATTATTGATTATTTCCTTTTGTATAAACTCATTTTTACGAATATCAACAATCACCCAAGAGAAAAATACTCCTTTACCAGACATCTGTTCTAAAGGAAGATGCTGGTAGTCCTTGTGTATTATACAAGTTACCAATTACCCAATTTTTAAATGCATACCTCACACTAATAGGATTTTTTACTTGCTCACTCCAAACAGAAATACAAGTTCTTTGATCTTTGGTAAATATTGCTTTTGCAGGATAAAAAATTTTATCTTCTCCGGCAATTTCAAATTCAGTCAATTGCTTGCCAAATGTATGTAATCCCATTTCAGCGTAGTCGAATGAAATAACCATACTATCATTTTTAGTACGTTCAACTCTTTTAAATATTGGTCCGCTAAAAGCAATACCTGGTATTTTATAGTCTTTAGAAAGTGCCCAATAAGCCAATCGATTCCCCACTTGTTCTTTTTGGGCTGGATGAACCAAATTTTCTTCGCCTATATCTAGCGTAACAGCCATGCCCGTGTTTTCAACTGTTTGCATTGTTTTTAATTGTGCTTCTCTTACCAATGCACCACTCAAATTATTGTTCGCACCAAATGGCGCTATTTGTACAAAATAAAAGGGGAATAAACCTTGTTGCCATTGTGTTCTCCAAGAATGAATCATTAATGAAAATAGTGATTGATACTCGTTCGGAAATTTTCTGTTGCCCTCTCCTTGGTACCAAAGCATCCCCTTAATGGTATATCCAATAAATGGGTGTAACATACTATTGTATAGGATTGTTGGTGTAATATGCGCTTCGTTTATGGCAAACTTCTCTGGAATAACTACTTTTTTATAGGAAGCAAGTGTAGAACTATCCATCCAACTTTCAACATTTGATCCGCCCCAGGCATTATGAATTAGACCAATCGGTATTCCTAAAATTTCGTGTAGTTTTTTTGCAAAAAAATAAGCAGAAGCACTAAAATTTCCAATAGTGGCGGGCGAAGCAAACTTCCATTGCCCTTTAACTTCTTTCGAAGGACTTCTATTAAGAGAGCGAGGAGTATTAAAAAATCTTATTGAAGGATTGGTAGAATTTAAAATGAATTCATTACTTCCTAGAATAGGTTGATTGGCATAGCCTTTAACGGGCATTTCCATATTAGATTGCCCGGAACACAACCATACTTCTCCTATAAGCACTTCTCTTAAAGTTATAGTATTGCTACCTTTAATGACTACGGTATAAGGTCCTCCTGCAATTGGTGTAGCTAATTTCAATTTCCAATTTCCGTTTTCATCTGTTGTAACATTATTGGATTTACCCCAACTTCCAGTAACAACAATTTTTGTTTTTACTTTGTCGGTGCCCCAAATAACGGCTTCCGATTGTTGTTGTAGCACCATACTATCACTAAAAAAAGCTGGCAAACTAGTTTGAGAATAAGACCAAGTTGTAAGTGTAGAAAACAAAATGGTAAATAAAAAAAATGGATATTTCATAGTATAAAATGATAATTAAAAAATATTAAGCCAACCTACAATACATTCTCTTCGTTTAATTATTTATTCTTGTAAACTCTGATGTAATCAATATAGGCCTTATCGATTCCTCCATTCTGAATATACTCATTTTTACGAATATCCCCATCTACCCAATTGTTTTCACCAAAACAACTACCAGAGAAATAAATAAAATGGGCTACTTGTGGTATTAATTTAGGATCTGTCATTTGCCTAACCATTTTACCATCGTAGTAAAATTTTAAATAAGTTGGAGTCCATTCAAAGCCAAAAACATGATATTCCTTATCGTGAATACCGAAAGCTTTAATCAAAGCCCCGTTTGATTTGTGGGCTGGTTTTGCGTAACCATCCCAATGCAATCCCAATGAATATTCATCAGCTTTATTTCCTTCTACTATGTCTATTTCAGCCCCGTCTTTTGCGGTCCCGTCTACTCCATCAGGTGATTTCATCCCAATTCCTTCTGGCATCATCCAAAATGCCATTTGATGACCACTGGGTTTTACAATGTGCATCCTGCATTCGAGAAATCCATAAGTAGGTGCATATTTTCCTTTAGAATTAAATCTACCCGCATGATAAGCTGTATCACTAATAGTAGATTTACTATAATAGATATACATATTGCCATTTTTTTCTTCTACTTGATTTGCATCTGCATAAAGCGTTACATCAATTCTTTTTTTAATCGTGTTTTCTATATTCCACTTCGTCGTATCAACTTTACCGTCATTGAATTCATCAGAAAACGTAAGTTTCCAATTACTCGATGCAGATGGCAAGATCGAGGAGGAGTCAGTAAGAATCAGGGGAAGCGCACTCAAAGGACTCTGCGGATCAACAGAAGATTGTTTTATTAATTTTTTCTCCTTGAAAACAGTATAGTTCCAGGAATCCTTCCATGAAATAGCTATTTTATCCTCGCTAAAATCAATTGGCAACCATATATATCTTCCAGTAATCGGATTTTCTGGTTTCCATATATCAAACAAAGCAATGTAAGCATCTTTAATTCCTTGTACTGGAATGATGTATGATGATTGTGAACCATAGGTTTTATCAACACCAAGGCTATCAATTGGATTGTATCCAATGCAAGGATTTCCTTGAAAATTCCATTTACCTAAAATATTATTGGTAGTATAATAACGGGCAACATTAGGTTTCCAGCCAGTTGAGCCGGATCCCAGTAAATGATATACACCTTTTCGTTTTATAACTGCCGGCGCTTCCGTATGACTTTCTATTCCTTCACCAAGCTGGTAATTTCCTTGCGGATAATAATAGTCACTATCCATTTTGCCGATTACAAAAATATGGTCAGGTTTACGCACAGCTAAATGATAAAGGGTACCATCATCGTCTTTAAACATAGAAAAATCACCTGAGCCCTTTTGAGAACCTCCGCCATGAAACTTATGGTGATAAGCAAAAGGCCCTGTTGGCTTTTTGGAAACAGCTACTCCAACATTACTTGTTTCGTAGCCCACTCCTCTCAGGTACAATTTAAAATAAACTACAAATTCTTTATTCTTTTCATTATATACTACTTTGGGTCTTTCAAGTATGCAACCATACGAAAGGTCGTTTGTGGTATCTGTAAACGAAACAGATAATACCAGTCCCTCATCTTTCCAATTCATTAAATCTTTTGATGAATAGCAATGAATACCCCCATCGGCAAATTTTGCTTCTGACTTTCCTTCTAGCTTATGTTCTCCATACCAATAATACGTTCCTTCAAAAAAAACAATACCCCCTCCATGCGCATTTATAGGAACACCTTTATTGTCTTGCCAAATTTGAGCAGGTTTAAAATCAGCTCGTTTTATATTCGTTTGCTGTGCCATAATTGTACTGAAACAATTTATGTGAGTAGCGAAAAAAATTAAATAAAATAATTTCATTGTTTTATTTTTATAATTACTCTTTAAATAATTCAACCCTTTGTAATTTAATAAACAGATTCTTTTAGCGTAATCTCTAGTATGGTTGTTGATTTATTTATCAAATAGTCTACGCCGCTAATAGTAATGGTGTTGTTTTTATTTTTAACCCATTGAAGCTCTTTTCCATCAAAAAGATTAATTATTTTGGCAACCTTTTTATTGCCTATTGATTGTGTTGTAAACTTGCCTGATTTTAATTCACGGTATCCTTCATAAACATGGCAGTAGATTTTATTTTCATTGAAAGTAAATCCATACTCGCCAAAAAGTGGCTGCCATGGCCCTCCTCTTGTACTATAAATACCTTTGCCAACTTTAGACAACCAATTACCCATTTTAAGCAATACATCCTGTTGATTTTGTGGGATTACGCCTTCTCTGTCAGGTGCAACATTTAAAAGTAAATTAATATTCCGGACAGCACAATTAGACAAAAAAATAACTACTTCTTCAAAACTATATACTTTAGAATTTGGCCTGTATCCCCAACCTCCTTTTTGAAGGCTCACACATTTTTCACCATTTTGCTCATAACGAATATTTCCATTAGTAGATGAACCTCCTTCTTCTGCATGTACATCTCCTATCCAGGAAAAACGTTCGTTTACGACCATATCGGGCTGAAATTTTCGAACCATTCCCATTATACCAAGTGCCTTTCCAGTTTCTACTTCTTTTGTTATGTACTTATCATTTATTGGCCATTCATTATTCGGATTTTGATATTTTCCTGGATCCCAAAAAGCCTCTTCTAATTCATTGTTGATTGTTTGACCTAACCAACCGCCATCCCAAAACATATAGTCGATTGTGCCATAGTTTTTTAGAAGCGTTGTAACCTGTTCATAAACTTCTTCTTTCATAGCTCGTGCATCTTCTTTATGCCAAGATGCCGTTTTATATCCCCAAACATTTGGTTTACAATCTTTCCCAGTTACATCGTAATAGCCAGGGTAGCGCCAACTCATAGGGGAATAGTATAAACCCACGTGAATACCAGAAGCCCTAACAGCATCTGTATATTCTTTTATTAAATCGCGTCCTACATCTTTTTTACTTGTCCAAGCACTTGGGTGTTTACTATCAAACAATGCAAATCCATCATGATGTCTTGAGGTTAGTGCCATATACTTCATACCTGATTGTTTGGCTAATTTTGCCCATTCTGTAGGATTAAATTTAGTGGCTGTAAATCCTTTTTCAGCTTCCCTTGCCCTTCGTTGGTAATATTCATGACCCCAAGCTTCTTGGTGCCGCACCCATTCACTCCCTTCGGGCATGGCTGCATAAACTCCCCAATGAATAAACATGCCAAATTTATCATTCAAAAACCAATCCATTTTTTTATCGGGTAATTGAGTTATTCCATTTTCTTCCTTCAGTATTCTTTTGGGTATTTGTACAAATTCTTGCAATTGAGGATTAGGTGCTATACCTAAATAAGTTAACTCAATTTGATCTGCAAAGCCACTGCCATTTCCTGAAGGATGGATAAATGATATTAATAAATCCTTTGTACTAAATGCTGTTTGAAAATCGATACTCACTTTAGTGTATTCGGTAAGAGAGCTAGAAACAGATATTGCAGCGCCTCCATAATCACTAACCATAAATTGAACTTCTTCAGCACCTGATTCTGTTTTAATAAAGGCTGAAATTCTATATAGGCTATTCGGTTTTACTTTAGTTTCTTGCCTACAGAATGCCCTTTCAGGACCGATTTTGACAGCATATTTTCCGGCGTAAGCTTCTTTGGTGATTGCAGAAAATCTTGTGCTCCAATGTTTCCATCCTTCCAAATTTCCTGTTTCAAAATCTGCATTTATAATTAATGGGGTATCATCCACCATTTCGGTTTTTGCTGTTTGTGCATGTAAGGGTAGTTGCAGTATCAACAGTAACGTAATAGTCAATACATTAATGATTGATAAAGAAGCTCTTTTCATTTTATTCATTTCTTCTTGTATGTTTTATTGAATACATCTTTGGGTTTTGTTATGTGATTTTGTTTAATTTTTTGATAGCTTTTGTATTCCCCCAAATTTCAAGATCAACCATCCAACAGGATGTAAAAAAGCCATTATAAAAAACCACCAGGCATATCCATGACCCTCTACTGCATTAAGTATGGGATTGAGTAACGTATGTAATCCCTTATCTAAAAATCCAGCTGCTTTTGTTGAAGGCCCTGAAACCATTGCAGCTACTATAGTGTTCATCATGATGCCTCCAATAGTACTACCGGTAGCTACAATACTGAATACAGTTCCTAATGAATGTTTTGGTACAACATCTAATACCAAAGAACTAATATTAATTAACCAAGCAAGTGAAGCCATTACCGCACATACTGTTATGGTCATTGCCAAATTTAATCCTGTTACTTGGCTAATAAATGGAGAAAGAGGCATGATGAAGGCACAGCCTAACATAACCCATAACCTGCTTTTTACTGGTGCAATCCCTTTTTTTACAAGCCTACCAGAAAGCCAACCACCTATCAAACTTCCAACGCCTGCTGCTGCATAAATCACCCAAGTGATTTTTAATTGCTCTTGAGAGAGATGGCGGTCGCTACTTAAATATTTTGGAAACCAAAACTGATAAAAATACCACACAGGGTCGGTTACTAATCTTCCGATTAGCAATAACCAGGTACCCTTGAATAATAAAACTTGTTTCCATGACCAAGTATTTTCTTTGGCTGAATCTGCGGGGTCATCGGTTGCAGCATCATCGTTAATTAATTGAAGTTCTACTTCTGTAATCAACTTAGATTTTTTAGGTTGACGATAAACCATTAACCATGGAATCAACCACACCAATCCTGCCACACCTGTTAAAATAAATGCCAATCTCCAACCCGTGCCCTGACCAAGCCAACTTGCAATTACAGGAAAAGCAGAAGCATAACTATAGGTTGCCAATGGAATTACTATATATGGTGCTACTGTGGCTCCAATAGTGGCTCCCATTGTATAAAGACCAATGGCAAATGCCCTCTCTTTTTTGGGGAACCATTCAGATACCGCCTTTGATGCAGCAGGCCAAATACCTGCTTCTCCTAAGCCTAATGCAAATCTGTATGCACTTAGAGATGCAATACTATTTGCTGCAGCTGTGAAAGCATTAGCAATAGACCACCATGCTACAAAAATAAACATACCTTTTCTTGTTCCCAATTTATCAGTAATCCTTCCACTTAATAAATACGCAATGGTATAGGCAACAAGAAAAATATTTACAACGTTGGCATAGTCTTGCTCATTCATTTCCAAATCTTTTTGGATTGTAGGAGCTAATGCCGACAAGGTTTGCCTGTCAACATAATTGAGTACTGCAGCAAAAAAAAGCAAGCCCACAATCCACCATCGCATCCCTTTTAATTTCATTGCATTTTTTTATACAGTTAATAGAAATCTATTTTGATTTTAATAATCAAAAAAATTGACACCTGCCATTTATAAACCACTATCATATATAACTATTCCGCCTTTATTTTCTATAACCATTCTATATTTTAAAGGTGGCTTATTCAATTTAATATCAACACTTAATCCCGGCTCAATAATAGGTAAAGAATAAGTTGTAATAATTTTATTTCCTACCAGAATTTTCAACACATGATTGGTTAATGTGTACGAAGGGAAGCTGGCAATACCGGTAATACGTATAGTATTGTTTTCAGCGTTAACCAATACTGGAGATAATTTTTTTTGAAAAGCACCATACAATTCTCTAGGATTACGATTTGCATCTACTATACCCCAAGGTCTATATCCATTGTTATTGGTTGATGTGAAACGACTCAAATAATCATTGTAAGCCCAATAGGCAAAACCAATCGTATAAGGTTTAGATTTAATTACTTCAATTACATTTTCTAAATGCTTAATTCTTTCTGCTTCATTTTTTACCTGATCAGCCCTCAAACCGGTTTCACTGATAAAAATAGGCTTATCAGGAAATTTATCGTGTAAGGCTTCTAAGTTCTTAATAAGACCTTCTGCACTACTATAATTATTAAAATTTAAAAAATCACAATACCTGAATGAATTATGTGCTACAGTTAAATTATTGCTCTGTACTGCAGTGCCAATGGCAACAAAGGTCAATAGACGGGTAGAATCCAAAGCTTTAAATTTTTCCATTTGATAACGAGTCCACTCATCTCCCTCAGGCGTCCAACTGGGATACTCATTTCCTGTACTATACGCAACAATTGAAGGGCTATTCCAAAAACTTTCTACCAATTCTTTTGTTTGTGCTGCAAAAGCGTCCTTGATTCTTTGACTAGTCATTTGAACATTAGAAAGTTGCCAATTGGTTATTTCAGCAATAATCAAATAACCATGTTCATCTGCCCATTTATAAAATGATTTACTTAATGGAGTATGACTAATTCGTGAAAAGATCATTTGCCCCTTTCGAATTAAACCCATGTCTAATTGAGCTAAAGTATCTGGATCTGTTGAGCCAAATATTGGATGATCGGATTGCCTATTAGCACCTGCAACCCTGATAGGCCGTCCATTGAGTAATAATTGAGTACCATTAACCTTTATTTCTCTGATGCCGAAATAGGTTTCGTACACATTATTGATTGCTCCTTCACTAACTACTGATGTTTGAACGTCATACAAATTGGGATTATCATAATCCCATAATAAAACGTCTTCTTTATTCAAGCTAATGGTAGTAGCTACCAATTGCTTTGTGTATGCTTTTAGTACTATTTCTTTTTGATAATTATTATCGTTTATTTTTCCCGTGGTTCTATTGGTTAAGACATATTTTATTTGAACTGTTTTATCTACATTGTATTTGTTTTCTACCCAAGTAAAAATCTTTACGGCAGCTTCTCCAGATTTCAGATTAGGGGTGGACTCGATTTTTTGATTGTCTATATAAATTTTATCAGTAATCATCAAACTGATATCTCGGGTAATACCTCCATACTCATACCAAGGAAAAAGCTGAGCATTGCTATTCTCAGTTAATCTAGCCCCGGCTATTGTATATTCATCCCAACTATTATCTACTTCAATATTTATAAAATTAATCTCTGAAGGCTTAATAAATTTAGTAACCTGAATGGTAAATGGAGTATAACCACCATCATGTAAGCCCACTAAGGTTCCATTAATAAAAATTCTTGCCTTATTAAAAATTGCTTCGCAGTGTAGTCGTATTTCTTTATTGATAGTTGAGTTAGGTAGCTTAAACGCTTTTCTATACCACACTTTTCCAATAATATTGTACCTGGTATCAATACTATAAGTGTGAGGAACAGTTACACTATCATAGCCTGCAACTAACATTGAAACATCCCCTTCTTTAATTTTCCAAGGTGATTGCCAACCTACTGTTTCGCCCTTTTGCATAGGATCTATACTAAATGTCCAATTACCATTTAAAGAAATTGATTGAGCATTTGTTGATACTACAACTACCAATATGGTAAATAAAAGCTGAACCCCTTTACAAAATATTCGCATTATAAAAATTTAATCTTTTATTGAATGATATTAATAACAACGTATTTCAAACAAGGATGCAGGTGCATTTACATTTGGAGCATCCAGTACTATTTTTAATTGTTTAGTTTTCACTGGGGCTGAAAATTCAATCACCCTTCTACTTAAATAGTTCCCTTTTATTTCAGCAATTACTTGATTTTTATCATCCAATAATTTGAAATGTTGAACACAGTACACCATTGTAGTTTCTGGATTGGCAAGCAATACTGTTTCTAAAGGGTGATCATAGTCAGTGTCGAAGAATAATTCAACTTTATTGATAACTACTTTTTCGTTCCAACTAATAGAGACGAATGGATTACGATCATTGTCATTAGCTACCCATGCATTGGTAGAAGAAACTGGCCTTTGAATACCATTTCTTAAAAATTCAGGTGAGTAAGCGCTTAATGCTGGCTGTATTTCCATGGCAATATTTTTACCATTAGGTCTACGCTTAGGGCACCAAAATTCAAATGCTTCAACGCCAATATTAAGGGGTGGTTCTTGTTTTCCGTAGTTAGAAACTGCAATATTTACTGCATTATAAACAGACAATAATCCTGAAATACGCAAATCACTAAAACAAAGTGACACCTCCCCATTTTTCATAAAACAAACAAATGCATAACATTTCTCATTGATGAAACTATTGAATGATACAGTATAAGTTTCCTTTCCTGGAATAATATCGATATTAATTTCTTCTAGGGTTGTATCTGGTGAGTGATTAAAAGATTTACTGCTTTTTCTGAGTTCAATTTTTAAAGTTACTTGTTTAGTAGATCTAGCATAAAATGTAATGGATGGCATTTGTTGATTATTCACTGGCAGCATTTGAGCAACTGAATGTTCAATACTTTGCCAATCAGCCGATGCTGGAATTTTATTTAAACTATATGAAGTAGATGCTGCAATAGAAGTGGCTTTTTGTATTAAGTCATTACGATCAATTAATATTAAGCCCGGAATATGTTGACCCGTTTTTAATAATTCTGTTTGCAATTCTTCTATATGCGCAACCCCTATTTCCTTTGGTAACCCTTGATACTTTTTACATAAATAAGCAGCAGCAGCAATTGCCTGCGCTCCATGAGCGCAAGTAGCCATAACTCTTGTTGAGCCAAAGGCAACATGCGTTGCACTCATAATTCTTCCAGCTAAAAATAAGTTGGCAATGTTCTTACTATAATAACTTCGAAATGGAATTCCATAAACGCCTTTTGAATGCCATTGATTACATCCGGAAAGTTCACTAAAAACACCGTCTGCAGGATGTAAGTCTATACTCCATCCACCAAAAGCCACTGCATCATGAAATGTTTTTTGTTCAATGATGTCTTGTTGCCTAATCATATAATCGCCTTCAAATCTTCTACTTTCTCTTTTTCCTGGAATAGTTCCTACCCATTCCAATGTTAGGTTTTCTGCATCAGGAAATTGTCCAGAATTTTTAATATGGTTCCAAACACCATATACAACTTTCCATAACTCCCACTTTATGGTTTCTGTTTCATGAATAGTGTCTAACCTACCTCCATATTCAATCCACCACAAGCGGCATCCAAAATCACTTGAATTGAAATTTTTAAATCTGGGAATCTTATTAATATCTGATAATGCAAAAGCAGGTGGAATAAATTTAACCGGTTTGCCAGTATCCTTACTATAAAAATAAAGTGAATGACCTAATAATTCTCCATACTCTTTTTTCGGTGCAAATCCTTCATTGAATTCTTCTTTTGATTCTGCGCCCATTCTAAATGCAGCTCCAGCTAAAAATCCAACTATTCCATCTCCGGAAGCATCACTGAATAAAGGAGCGGATATCATATATTCAGTAGAATTTTGACTGCAAAAGGCTTTGACCGATTGTATGGTATTTTCATCTTTCTTTTCCACATCGTAAACAGCCGTATTCAAAAGCAACCGAATATTTTGCTCATTAACTACTTTTTCTAGTAAAATTGTATCATAAATTAGTGGGTTTCCCTCTGGATTTCTATAGGCATTTTCCAACAATATTTCATCTATTAACCCACCTTCTCTAGCCCATCGATTGTTATTACCCATATGGGAAGTTGCACCCAATACCCATAGTCTTACTTCACTTGAGGAATTTCCGCCTAATACAGGTCGATCTTGAACCAATACCACATTCAATCCAAATCTTGCTGCGGTTATTGCAGCACAAGTACCGGCAAGGCCCCCACCTATTATTACTAAATCACTATTTAACTCAACTAGTTTTAGCTTTCTTTTTAAAGTAGATTGTTCAATGACCATTTTTCAATAATAAATGTTGTTGAAGTTCCTCTAATACAAAAAAAATAAAGGAAACTATTCATTCAAGAAAAGGGGTTAAACAAACCAAATGAGGAGCTTAGTTTTTCTACTTGTTATTTAAACAGATCTAAATCCCATTAATCAAACTAATAATAGGGATTGTTATATGTTGATTTATGATGTATTTTGTGATTTACAAATATTCCAGTCGGTCTTAAAGAGATATTTACAAGCATTCGAAATTTTTACCTCATTTAAATATACAGTATAATGTTTTCCTGTTCTTTTTTTAAATTGCCGGCAAGCGTTAGTTTCAGCAAAATCTAGGATAACTAAAGCAAAGTAATTTACAAGAAGTTAACTTGCAATTAATAAAATTATAAAATGCAACGATTTTGTCTAGCATTAGATTTAAAAGATGATTCAGCCTTGATTGCAAAATACGAGCAATGGCACCAGCAGGTATGGCCTGAAATCATAGAAAGCATTCACTCTTCTGGCATCAAGCAATTAGAAATATACCGAACCGGCAACCGCCTTTTTATGATTGTAGACGCAACAGATGATTTTTCGTTCGAACAAAAAGAAGCAATGGATGCAGGTAATAAAAAAGTACAGGATTGGGAACAATTGATGTGGCAATACCAGCAGGCTTTACCCACAGCCAAACCTGGTGAAAAATGGGTACTAATGAATAAAATATTTGAACTGTAAAATTCTATAATGCCTAAATCAACGAATGCCACAAACGCAAATGGTTCCACTTCCATAGATAATAAATGGTTATTCCCATTTATATTAGTCACAAGCCTTTTCTTTTTGTGGGGGCTTGCTTATGGCTTACTAGATGTGCTGAATAAACACTTTCAGGAGTCACTAAATATAACAAAAACGAGAAGTACATTATTGCAAGCCGCTTATTTTGGCGCTTATTTTTTAGTGGCCTTACCAGCAGGTTTGTTTATGAACAAGTATGGATATAAAAAAGGGATTATTGTAGGGTTACTCTTGTATGCAATTGGTGCCTTTTTATTTTATCCCTCTGCACAATTGCAGAGTTTTGAATTTTTCCTATTGGCCTTGTTTGTATTGGCTTCAGGACTCACTTGTTTAGAAACGGCGGCTAACCCCTATGTAACAGTTTTGGGTAAAGCAGAAACAGCAACATTTCGCCTCAACCTTTCTCAATGCTTTAATGGAGTGGGTTCTTTTATTGGCCCAATCATTGCAGCATCCTTATTTTTTAATGAAGGGCCAGTGCAAAAAGGTAATCAGCTTGGTTCTGTACAAACAGTTTATTTAGTTATTAGCGTGGTGGTAATATTGATAGCTGGTTTATTTTTAAAAACATCTTTGCCTGAAATTAAAGAAGAAAGCAATCAAATTCATAGTAGCAGTAAAACATCCATTTGGCAGCAGCAACATTTAATAAATGCAGTGATGACCCAGTTTTTTTACGTGTCTGCACAAGTAGGTATGGCAGCATTATTTATTAATTATTGCACAGAAGCTGTGTCTACCATAAATAATGCAAAGGCGTCTTATTTACTCTCCATTAGTTTACTTTTATTTACAGCAGGTAGATTTGTGGGTACAGCCTTAATGAAAAAAATTAAACCGCCTTTTTTACTTACAGTGTATGCCTTTATCAATATTGTGCTTTGCGCTATTGTTTGGAAGGGTGCAGGATGGCTTGGTATTTATGCACTCATGGCGAATTTCTTTTTTGCATCAATCATGTTTCCTACTATTTTTTCATTAGGCATAAAAGATTTAGGCAGGCATACAAAAAAAGGTTCTTCTTTGATTATTATGTCGATAGTAGGCGGAGCAATTGTTCCATATGCAATGGGGCTATTATCAGAAAAAACTACGGCAGATGCTTATATCATTCCGATGCTTTGTTTTATAGTAGTAGCTTGGTTTGGTTATAAAGGACATAAAATAAAAATTAGTAAGTAAGAATTGACCTATAATGAATGGTAAAGTATTAAAAATTCATCCGAAAGATAATGTGCTAGTTGCATTGACAAGCCTTTCAAGAGGAGAAATAATTTTATTTGATAAAGTTGAATATGAATTGAAAGATGATGTTGGAGCAAAACATAAATTTTTCATGCAAGATTTGAAAGCAGAAGATGCCATATATATGTATGGAGTAACGGTAGGTAAAGTAGTTTACCCTGTAAAAAAAGGGGAACGGATGTCTACTGATAATACAAAACATGCTGCAGAACCGTATGCATACAGAAATTTACAACAGCTTTGGCAAGTGCCATCCATTGAAAAATTTCAGCATCAAACATTTAACGGTTACCACCGAAGCAATGGTGATGTAGGAACTGCTAACTTTTGGCTTTTTATACCAACTGTGTTTTGTGAAAATAGAAATTTAGATGTAATAAAAGAAGCGTTGCATAATACATTGGGTTATGCAGTAACAGATAAGTATAAACATTTTACCCAACAATTACTCAACGCTTATGATAAAGGAGAAAATATTAAAAACTTTAAATCCATATCAATAAGCGCTCCATCTTCACAAAGGATTTTTAAACATGTAGATGGTATAAAATTTCTAAACCATAATGGCGGTTGTGGTGGTACAAGACAAGATGCTGCTACACTGAGCAAATTACTGGCCGCTTACGCTAATCATCCCAATGTAGCGGGAATTACTTTACTTAGTTTAGGATGTCAGCATTTGCAAACACAGGATTTAATTAACGATATAAGAAAAACGAATCCTTCATTTGATAAACCATTGCTTGTATTTGAGCAGCAGCAATCGAAAAGTGAAGAGCAATTAATTAAAGAAGCGATAAAAGAAACATTCCTTGGCTTAACAGCCATTAATAAATTTGAACGAAAGCGTGCACCATTAAGTAAATTATGCATAGGAGTTAAATGTGGTGGTAGTGATGGTTTTAGCGGCATTAGCGCCAACCCTGCTGTTGGCTATGCTGCAGATTTATTGGTGGCCTTAGGTGGAAAAATATTATTGGCGGAATTTCCCGAACTCTGCGGAGCAGAACAAAATATTATTGACCGTTGTACTAATAAAGCAACTGCAGAAAAATTTATTCACCTCATGCAAACTTATGATGCAGAAGCACATGCAGTAGGATCAGGCTTTCAAATGAATCCGTCACCTGGCAATATAAAAGATGGTTTAATTACAGATGCCATAAAAAGCACAGGTGCAGCAAAAAAAGGTGGCTCATCTCCAGTTGTTGATGTACTAGATTATACAGAACCATGTACTAAAGCCGGATTGAGTTTAGTATGCACACCCGGTAATGATGTTGAAGCAACAACAGGTAAAGCTGCAAGCGGCGCTATGTTGATTTTATTTACCACCGGGCTGGGTACACCTACTGGCAATCCGGTTTGCCCAGTTATAAAATTGTCAAGTAACACCTCATTAGCAAACAGAATGAGTGACATTATTGATATTGATTGTGGTACAATAATAAGTGGAGAAAAAACCATTGAACAAATGGGGGAGGAAATTTTAGCATATTGTATAAAAGCAGCAAGTGGAGAAATTATTCCTAAATCAGTATTGTTAAGTCAGGATGATTTTATTCCATGGAAAAGAGGAGTAAGTTTATAGTTATTTTAATTAATATTTCAAATGTTAAATAAATAAAATGTTCAACTTAAAAAATAAAATAGCAGTTATTACCGGAGGCGGCAGTGGTATTGGCAAGGCCATTGCTGAATTATTTTCAAAGCAAGGAGCAATTATTCATATCATAGATGTAGATATAAAGGCTGCACAACAGGTTGCAGATGAAATAAATAAGGAAACCATAGTGGCCATGGTACATCAATGTAATATTACCAACCAACAAGAAGTGATCAATGTTTTTAATAAAATAAAAAACATTGACATCCTTATCAACAATGCAGGTATTGCACATATTGGTACTGCTGAAACAACAAATGAAACAGATTTTGACTGGGTAATTAATGTAAATGTAAAAGGAGTGTATAATTGTTTGCATGCAACTGTTCCTTTAATGAAAAAAAAGGGAGGTGTTATAATCAATATGGCATCCATTGCAAGCCATGTTGGATTAAGCGACCGTTTTGCATATTCCACTGCTAAAGGCGCTGTAGCTGCAATGACCTTGTCTGTAGCAAAAGATTATCTTAAAGATAATATCCGGTGCAACAGTATTTCACCAGCGAGGGTACATACGCCTTTTGTTGATGGGTTTATTAAAAATAATTATGCAGGCAAGGAAGAAGAGATGTTTGAAAAACTTTCTCAATCACAGCCCATTGGCCGTATGGGAAAGCCTGAAGAAATTGCAGCATTGGCTTTATACCTGTGCAGTGATGAAGCTGGTTTTATCACAGGGTGTGATTATTTAATAGATGGTGGATTTGTAAACCTTAACAATTAATAAAATAAAAAATAGCGCATGAAACTAATTCGCTTTGGTGAAGTAGGTAGAGAAAAACCTGGTATTATATTCAATAACAAATGGTATGATGTATCTTCTTTTGTAAAAGATTATAATGAAGATTTTTTTGAGTTTGATGGTTTATCCGATTTAAAAAAGATGACTGAAGATCAGGTATTGAACTTGCCTGAGATTACAAAATCAGAAAGGCTGGGCTCTCCGGTTGCAAGACCTTCAAAAATAATTTGCATTGGATTAAATTACACCGACCATGCAATAGAAACAGGTGCAGCAATACCAGAAGAACCAATTATATTTTTTAAATCAACCACGGCACTATGCGGGCCCAATGATGATTTAATAATTCCAAAAAATAGTAATAAAACAGATTGGGAAGTTGAATTAGCATTTGTAATCAGTAATAAAGCAAGCTATATTAAAGAAGCAGAAGCGATGAATCATGTGGCAGGATATTGCTTACATAATGATTATAGTGAAAGGGCTTTTCAATTAGAAAGAGGAGGCCAATGGTCAAAAGGAAAAGGATGTGACACGTTTGCACCTTTAGGGCCTTTTATGGTAACAACTGATGAAGTAACTGATGTAAATAATTTAAAGATGTGGTTAACTGTAAATGGTAAAACATACCAGAATAGCAATACATCAAATCTTATTTTCAAAATTCCTTTTCTTGTTCATTATCTGAGTCAATTTATGACACTATTACCAGGTGATGTAATTAGTACTGGTACTCCACCCGGTGTTGGGTTAGGTATAAAGCCTGAACCAATTTATATTAAGGCAGGCGATACAATTGAATTGGGCATAGAAGGACTAGGCAGCAGTAAGCAAGAAGCAAAAGCATTTGTATAAAATGAGAATTGACAGCCATCAGCATTTTTGGAATTATCATCCTGTAAAAGACGCATGGATTACGGATGATATGAAAGTCATCCAAAAAGATTTTTTACCGCAAGATTTAAAACCTTCGTTAGAGGCTGAAAATATAGATGGATGTATTGTTGTGCAAGCAGCCCAGCATGAACAAGAAACAAACTATTTACTCCATCACGCCCTTGAGCATGATTTCATACAAGGAGTTGTTGGCTGGGTTGATCTTTGTGCGAATAATATTAATGATCGGTTAGACTATTTTTCTACTTTAAAAAAAATAAAAGGCTTTCGGCATATTGCGCAGTCAGAACCTACAGGTTTTTTATTAACCGATGATTTTGCAAGAGGCATTAAACAATTAAAGTATTATAATTTTACATACGACATTTTAATAAACCATCAGCAGTTGAAAGAAGCGATATCTTTCGTTAACAAATTTCCTTTTCAAAAATTTGTAATAGATCATATTGGCAAACCCGACATTAAAAATGGCTCTATAATAGATTGGGAGAAAAACATAAAGCTTATAGCTGAGCATGAAAATGTGTATTGTAAAATATCAGGTATGGTTACTGAACACCATTGGCACAAATGGCATAAAGAAGATTTTATAAAATATATAGATGTTATTGTACATGAATTTGGAACTAAGCGAATTCTATTTGGAAGTGACTGGCCAGTTTGTTTGTTAGCAGCTACCTACCAAGAAACAGTAGATATTGTAGAACAGTACTTTCAGCAGTTTAGTAAAGAGGAACAGGAATATTTTTGGGGATTGAATGCAAAAGAATTTTATAACCTTTAAATTTAATACATGAATCTGCATTTGAAAGACAAAGTAGTTATTGTTACAGGGGGTGCCAAAGGCATTGGCTTAGGTATTGCAACAATTTTGGCAGCAGAAGGAGCTATACCATTTATCATTGGCAGAAATGAGGAAGATAATAAATTAGCAGTTATGTCTATTGAAGCAACTGGTGGTAAAGCATTTCAAAAAAAAGCTGAACTAGGTAATGCCGAAGAATGTAAAGCTGCCGTTGACTATGTTTTTCAAACAACAGGCCGAATTGATGGTTTGGTAAATAACGCTGGTGTAAATGATGGTGTTGGTTTAGCAAATGGTTGCTATGAAAAATTCATGCAAAGCCTACACAGTAACTTGGTACATTATTATCTTATGGCACATTTTGCATTGCCTTTATTAATTCAATCAAAAGGAACCATTGTGAACATAGGCAGTAAAACGGCTGAAACTGGCCAAGGGGGAACATCAGGATATGCTGCTGCAAATGGAGGTCGTAATGCACTAACAAGAGAATGGGCAGTTGAATTACTGCAATATGGCATAAGGGTTAATGCATTAATTGTAGCGGAATGTTTTACACCATTGTATAAAAACTGGATAAATACTTTTGCTGATCCTGAGGAAAAACTAAAACAGATAAATAGTAAAATACCGTTTGAGCAAAGAATGACTTCTACCGAAGAAATTGCCAATATGGTTGCTTTCTTATTGAGCAATGCATCAAGCCATACCACTGGGCAGTTAATTCATGTGGATGGCGGTTATGTGCATTTAGATAGGGCTTTGAGTTAATTGAATTGAATAAAAATAAGCGATAATTTAAACTGATTCTTAATTAAATTTTAAATAACATTCAAAATGAAAAAAATGATTATTCCATTCTGCCTTATTATGCTATTCTCTTGTAGTAAAAAGGAACAAATATCTACCCCTCCCGTTATTCTAAAGTATGAATTGATCTGGTCGGATGAATTTAATATTGCTGGTGCACCAGATCCTGCAAAATGGAGATTTGAAAATGGATTTGTGAGAAATGAGGAGGCACAATGGTATCAAAGTGAGAATGCCATTTGTGAAGATGGAAACCTAGTGATTACCGGAAAAAAAGAAAGAAAGCCTAACCCTACATACGTTGCCGGCAGTACGGATTGGAAAACAAAAAGAGCGTTTATTGACTATACATCTTCCAGTGTGGTAATGAAGAATGAACATGCATTTAAATATGGCAAATTAGAAGTAAAAGCCAAAATTGATGCACAGACTGGTTTATGGCCTGCCATCTGGACGTTGGGCGTAGATGGAGAATGGCCATCCAATGGAGAAATTGATGTAATGGAATATTATGGAGATAAAATTTTGGCGAATTTTGCTTATGCAAGTGCAACCCGTTGGCAGGCAATTTGGGATGGTGCAAACAAATCTGTTTCATCATTTGGTGGAGCTTTATGGGCCAGTCAATATCATGTATGGACCTTGGAATGGGATGAAAACTTAATGCGGATATTGTTGGATAATGAAGTAATGAATACGATTGACTTAAGTACTTCTATCAATAAAAGTGATGGGAAAAATCCTTTTAAGCAGGCACATTATTTATTGCTAAATCTTGCAATGGGTGGCCTCAGTGGAGGTAGCTTAACAAACACAATTCTTCCGTCGAAATACATGATTGACTACGTTAGGATTTATCAAAAAAAATAGTCTTGCTTTTTGTGTCTTTTGGTACTTGCCATCAAATAATAAGTGGCATAGGTGCATTAGCTATTTAGAATGATAAAATGTAATTAATTATGTCGCACATCAGGTAAAAGCCAATTCAGATTGTACTGCTACAGTTTGGTTTGTTTATAAATGATTGCTATTTTTTTTCATATTAGACCGAAGCATTGCTTCTTTTTCTGCATTCCAGTAAGCACAATCAAGCTGAAGAAACACAGAGCTATATGGAATGGTTTCATTTGTTTTTATAACGAGCACATTAAATAATTTAGCCGCCGCATCTATTTTTAAAAAAATAGAATCATGGGGTATAGTTTGAATATTATTTTCACCTAATACTTTTTGAATTGATTCAGCCAATTGCTTAACCCCCCTTGATTGTGATTCGGTAATAAAACTTAATTCTTTGTCTTGATAAATAATCGGCTTTACGTGATTAGCTTTACTGATCTCGCCAAGCGCATAGGTCAATACAGGCAACAAATTTTCATTGCTATTTATATACGTTATGCCTGATCCATTTTGCATAGGAAATGCCTTATCAACTATTAGTATCCAATTACGATGCCCAAATGCGGAGAGCTTAGATTGTAATTGGCTTTGCCATTCTATACTTTTAGATGGTTTGCTTTCTAAAGATGGTAATGTACAACTTTGCATATAGCAAACCATCAACAGAAAAAATACAACCCATTTAGTTTGTTTCATTTTTAAACTATTTAATATGAATGAGTTTACTTTCACCAGCGTTAATCAACATATTATTTACGTTCACAAATCCGATTCCTTCTAATTCAATTTTTTCAAGATCAACATTTCCGTAAAGGACTGATAATTGAAGCGTTTTATTTTCTACCAAACAAGTTCCCCATGCAGCACCGTTGCTCCAAAAATAAGTTCCCGGTGTGGAAGTAAAACGCATTGATTTTTCTATTCCATTGTAATTGAATTTGCTTAATGCAATTGGGGCAGACCATGCAGCCATAGCACGGGCATAATGGTGTCCGCACTCGGGTTCGTCGAAAGGATTTCGTTTCTCACCGTCAAAACGATCCCGAATGGCTTTAATACATTTTATGCCATCTTCTATTTGACCCTCTTGTAGCATACCAACGGCTGCAGCATATTCAAAGCCCGACATCGATTCGGCAAAGTAAGGGAATGGAACCTTTAGCCTGCCTTTAGGCCAGCTTGCCATAATCAAACCAGACTCTTTGTCCATCACATAGGAACGCATATTGTTGAAGACATTATTAAAACTTGGAATGAAGTTATTTTTCATAACCGTTTTTAATGCTGTTTGCACATTTTCCTTTTTTGCCAAATATCCCAATCCGCATACATGCGCCATATACTGACCAACCAATTGATCTACCAAACAGCCTGAGCCTAACTGATAATCAGGAATGCGAACATTCGCATCGTTCATATTGAGGTATTCAAATGTTTTAGGGTTGGTGATTTTATGTTCGTAGTATTCTCCATTAAATAAATGTTGATCTACCCATGCACTGCCTTTAATAAATAAGTCATTGCATTTTTTTGCAAAATCTTTGTCGTTCATGGCCAAGGCCATTTTAGCGCAAGCCTTTAATGCGCCAAAATACCAAAACTGCATTTGAGGGTTTGGTCCAAAATAATCCACGTCCATGGTATTGTGTTGTTTTCCTTCCTGAACCCCATCTTGATTTCCATCCCATCCTTTTGTGATCCAGGCATATGACATAGCAGCTTTTACTTTTGGCCAGTATTTTTGCAGAAATGCAGGATCACCCGAAAGCATATAATCACGATAAAATCGCATAATGGTTCCCATCTGACCATCAGCTGCAGCAACATGATCAGTGGTTGCATTAAGTTCTAATGGCAATTCAACACGATTACGCATTTTACCATCGCTACGGGTTCCATAAGTAAACTCCACGTCTCGCATAGTACGGGCTAAGTCGCCGAATAAAAATGAAGTAGCTGTCTCATAATTCCAAACATGTGTGCAACTACCTGCGCAGGATCCAAATTCATCCATAACTCCTTCCCATCCTAGCATATGGCCGGATGGAATTCGAAATACAGTTTGAGAACGTAAAGTAGAAAGATTAAACAATGCAGCTTCTTTAACCACTTCAGGTATCGAAGTATTAATAAATGCATTTACAAATTTCATTGTTTGCGCTTCGTAATCTGCGAGTTTAAGTGCTTCTTTTTCAATAACATCCCAGGCGTTTACGTACTGTGTAGTATAATAGTTTCCAATGATTTGATTTTTATCGTTGTTCCAGTTTAGCCTATTGGGAAAATGCCAAGTGAGATAAAAAGTAAAAGTTTGAGAAGTATTTGCAGGTAATATTTTTTTTACAGCCAAAGAAGCCATAGGGTTATCGTCTACTAATTTGGTTTTATCGGTGAGCAATCCATCGGTGCTGAAATCGTCCCAAAAATCAAGTGTAGCATTCTCCCAATTATTAGCAGTTGAAGAACGTCTGTATGAAACCTGACTACGATCGGGCGTTGTTAAAGCAATTGTACCCCACGCTGGATCGGTTTTGCTAACACTATCACTGTACATGTAAATACCTTTCAATTGATTATTTTCCCTATAGCTATTGATATTCTTTTTAGCACCAACGGGAATCACATCGCCTTTCCAATCTCTTCGAGTTAAGCTGCCGTCCATACCAATGAAGTTGCGCATTGTTCCGCATACGGCTACTTCCACGGGCTCATTTGTATTATTGGTAACTTCGTATGTTAACACTGCAATAGGAATACTTGATACTGCTGTATTCCCCGGAATAAAAGGATTGAACCCTTTAATTTTTACAGAAACAGGTAATAAATCATCGCTCAAATTAACCTGCCCAAAAGGATAGGCAGCATCAAAAGAAGCATTGGAGAAACGGGGCATTCCATGCTGATTAACAGGTCGCCCTTCATAATGTTGATATTCACTCGGATGGAATGGTCCTATTAACGCTTTGGTCATGGCTTCTTTGCCCTGTTGCTTTACAAAAACCGAAAAAAAAGGGGCATTATTTCCTTTGAGGGTTGAACCAAATTTTATTCCCGGGCGATTCATTATTTGCCAGTCTCTTAATTCGCCTCTACCACCTAACGAAACAGTTCCAGTACCAATGCCGCCTAATGGCAAAGCCACATTAAGCAAATGATTTTGGTCGTAGTGTTTTAAAATGGGCCAAATCGAATTTTTGGTTTGAGTAAACACATTAAATCCTGCTACGCAGAAAATAGCTATCAAAAAGATCTTTTTCATATAAAAAATTTACGCTTTGTCTATCGCATATTTTTAAAATTCCAAGATTCTTTCCATTTAATAGTAGCCAAATTATTGCTGAAAATCATTGGCAACCAAACATACCTTGAATCTTCTAAATTGGTTTTATTCCAACGGTCGGCCATAAAAATAAAATGCCCAGGTTTGTCTTCAATTGGCAAAACAAAAGTACTTTGAGCAAAGAATGTATTATCACTATTTGGCCCAATACATGGATTGTATAATTCAGTCCAATTGCCCATAATTGAATCGGCTGACGCTAACAGGGCAGGGTTAGGTGTCCAACCGGTGCAGCCTGAAGTAAGTAAATAATATTTTCCGTTTTGTTTAAACATTGCAGGAGCTTCCCTGCTTTTATCAATAAAAATTCGGCTTACTTTTCCAGTTGGTTTTAAATAATCATTGGTTAAAAGACTAACGTGCATAGTAGCATTATTTTCTGAAGAGAAAATATGATAGGCTTTTCCATCTTCGTCTTTAAAGACGGTCATATCGCGGCTCATTTGTCCATTTGGACGCATACTCTCGATAAAAGTGTAAGGCCCCTTTGGATTATCGGCTGTTGCTACACCGGCTCTGGCAAACTTATAATCATCTGAATCAACATGCAGCCACATCACAAATTTTTTTGTTCGCTCATTATAAATAACTTTTGGTCTTTCAAGTACTTTGCTAGTGTGTAAATCATTCGCAGAATCGGTGGTATTGGGTGAAAGTGAAATTCCCTCATATTTCCAATCGATTAAATTTTTTGAGGAATAGCATGAAATTCCTTCCGCATTTGCACGGTAACATTCCCAGTTTTGCCCGGGCACAAGCCAGGTTTTACCTTTCTTTATTTCTCCATACCAATAATAAGTTCCTTTGTGAAATAGTATACCACCTCCATGCGCATTGATGGGGTTTCCTTCGGTATCTTTCCAAATTGATCCTGGAAATATTTTCTTTTCTGGTGGTGGGTTTTTAAATGATACTAATGAATACATACCAAGTAAAATAAAAGTATAAAATATTGTTTTTTTCATTTCAACGATTTGTAAGTTCAAATAAGAAGGGAAATTAATTATCATTCAATTTTCTAAAAGATTTTGTAGCCTGCTTTGACACAGAAATATGACTAATACCCGGAGCACCATTTGACTGGGTTATTTTTAGTCGAAGTTTTTCAGCATTAATTTCAAAAGGAATATTAATTATTTTGCACGCACCAATTCCGTCTCCTTTAAAAAAAGTATCCCAAATGCCGTTATGAAAAAATTGTAATTCAAATTCCTTGATTTTAAAAATACGCAACAGAGAAAAATTATCACCTAAGTCTTTCATTATTGCATTTTCAAAAATACTAATGCGATCAAATGATGTTGGATTTTCAAAAGAAATTTCTAGTTCGGCTGTTGAGTCTTTCGCCATCCAGTAAGACTCTAGGCTAAAATCGTTTGCCTTACTGGCTGCATGTTCTTCTACTTCGCTACTTGCAGTTATTTTTTGATTAAAAGCTACGTTTACGGGGCCCGATGGCAATTTTCCTTTCCCACCCCGAATACCCAATCTGTCTGCAAGTTCTACAATTCTAATATGCTCATTTGTTCTAATTCTTCCGGTTTTATCTGGAGGAATATTAATGATCATAATATTATTATTCGCTGTGCCCCAATAAAAAAGTTCTTCCAATTCATCCAAGGGCCTAGCAGCCAACACATTTTTCTTTTGAAACCAATTCCATCTATCAGATAAACAAATAGTGTGCTCAAAAGCAAGGTTGTATATTTTTCCATCGTATTCATACAACTTGGGATCATCCCATCTTACAAAATTGGGATCTTTAATACGAAAATCTACTGGAAAATACCTGATTGGATCACCATCTTTATAATTTTCAGGCAACTGAATTTTATTACGATTCGTTGGCTTGCCTATAGTATGATTTACGGTAATCATGCAATTAGGCTGCATCGCTTTTACATATTTATAAATGGCAGATATATCCCAGTCATTTTCTTTTTTATCCCAACCACCATCAAACCAAAGTTCAGCAATTTCACCATATTGGGTCATTAACTCTGTTAATTGATTTTTCATGTACTGGTTATACTCAAGTGTTCGCTTATAAGTTGGTTCATGTCTGTCCCAAAGTGAGTAATACAATCCAAGTTTAAGGCCATATTTTTTACATGCTTTTGCTACTTCCCCAACAATATCCGTTTTTACTGGAGATGAAGCCACATCATAATCCGTGAACTTACTATTCCATAAACAGAATCCATCATGGTGTTTAGTAATAAGAATAACATACCTAAACCCTGCATCCTTAGCCACTTTAACCCACTGATCACAATCCAAATTGGTGGGATTGTATGAAGAAGCAGGCAAGCTGCCATTAGACCATTCTATTTCATTGAAGGTGTTCATACCAAAATGTATAAACATGCCATAACCTCGTTCAACTTGGCTTAGTTGTGCTTTGTTCAATTTACTGGATGGTATGGGCTGTGCCGAAGAATTTCCAGTTAGCAAAAAAGTAAATACAACTATTGAAAAAAATGATTTCATAAAGAGAAGCAAATTTTTTGCACTTATAAATTGAAAGTATTGACTGTTCAAAATCACCGTAATCCCTATCGAAGACGAGAATGATAATGACTTTGGAATAACAAGATTAACAAAGGGCTCCTGCTGTTATTAGCGGGAGCCCTTATAAGACTGCCAAAACGATCACTGCCTTTTCAAATTTACTCTTTAGGGTAAACAAGGAATTGTATTCGTTTGCTTAGGGCAGACAAATCATTTATTGCCAAGCTGTATTTTGTTTTAATTGTTTATTGACATCTAATTCTCTAAGTGGAATAGGCAAGGCCTCCGACTTACGTTGGCGATAAACAGGAGCATACCCTGGCGTTTTATCTGCATCAATTCGCTGGTAAGCTTGAGACATTTGACCCCATCTTTTAAGGTCAAAAAAGCGTAATCCTTCAAATGCTAATTCTACCCTACGCTCATGTCTGATTACATTTATCATTGCATCTTTTGATAATCCAGCACCTTCAGCCACTTCAACTGTTGGCATACTTACTCTAGCTCTTACTTGATTAACCAACGGATAAGCTTCAGCTTGTCTGCCTAATTCTGCCAATGCTTCAGCGCGCATTAATAATACATCAGCATAACGAATTACGTAAAAATCCTGCCCACCTGGTGAAGCAACGCCAATACCAGTAGGTGAAGGGCCTGTTCTTATATACTTTTTCTGACCATAAGCAGTAGGTGTATTACCTGTAAATGCCCTATTAAGATTGGTGATGAAAATATCACCAATAAAATAAATGGATGATGTTAAACGTGGATCTCTATTTAATTTTTCATTTGCAGCGTTATATAAAGGTGAGGTAGTGATAGGCTTTCCATCGGTACAATAAAAATCGCGAACCAGGTTTTTCATAGGAACCATATCAATTTTAGGAGACCCTTCAAAAGTACCAGAAAATACTTCGCCATTATTTGACTGGGTAAAAGTAAATCGAACCGAAAAAACAATATCTCTGTTTGATTCACCTGCTGGAGAAAATTGAGCGGAATAATTACCAGTTAGATTATAACCTAAAGTAAGTAATTGATCTGTTGCTGTTACAACAGCACTATAATTTTTGGTATAGAGTTGAATACGAGCCAACAAACCAAGAGCAGCACCTTTTGTTGCATATCCATAAAGTGCAGCAGGATAAGAAGCAGGCAAATCAACGGCAGCTTCTGTCAAATCCTTTATAATTGCATCTTTTATTTCTGTAAAGCTATTTTTAGGAACGAACGAGTTATCTAGCGTCTGAACATTCAGAATTAATGGCGCTTCTTCAAAATAGATGGCAATATTAGTATATAATAAAGCGCGTAAAAATTTAGCCTCTGCAATGAAACTAGTCTTTTTAGCAGCGGAGATATTTGCAGCAGGAATAGTAGCTATTTTTTCTAAAGCCAGATTTGCACGTGCGATGCCTCTATAACTTGCTATCCAAAGTGCATCAAATTGATAGTTACTTGGATCAATTCTTCCCATTACATAATCACCAGGTCCTTCCCAGCTCCAATTATTGAAAGTGTTATCGCTAAGGCCATCATACATTGGCAATCCTGCAGCACCATTTAAAGAACCACTGTATAAAGCCCTGTCTTGTAAGGCATCATAAATTCCATTGATCCCTAATTGTGCATCATTTTCAGACGTCCAAAAACTGCCTTCCGCTAATTGAGTAAGCGATTCCTTTTGAAGAAAATCTTGTTTACAGCCAGCACTAAAGCTTATTATGAAAGCAAGCGCTATATAAATATGTTTCTTTTGCATATATTAAAATTTGAGGTTTATACCAGTTGTAAATATTTTATATAATGGAGTTAATTGATCTGTAGCTCCTCCTGAAGTTCTTTCTGGGTCAAAATTCTTCAATTTAGTAAAGGTTAACAAGTTTTGTCCGCTGATAAAAATACGTAATTTTTGTATGCCTGCTTTTTTACTAATGTCTAATGGAAGGTTATAACCCAACTCTAGATTACGTAATCTTAAGTAAGAAACATCTTCAACATAGAAGGTAGAAAATTGTCCGTTATTCACTCCACCTAATCTAGGCAAAGTGGTTGAAGGATTTGTAGGTGTCCAGCGGTTAATCCAATAAGCCAATGCATTGTTACGATCTCCTTCTAGTCCGGTCTGGCCGTTAGAATTCATAATACGGTCCAATTTACCTACTCCTTGAAAAGATAGATTTAGATCAAATCCTTGATATTCTAAACTTGCATTAAACCCATACATCCACCTTGGATAAGGATTGCCAATAACAACTCGATCATTGGCATCGATGATTCCATCCGGCTTTTGGCCTGGCCCAGAAATATCTTCATACCTAATATCACCTGCTTTGGTAATTGTAGATCCAAACTGTCTTGGTGCTGCAGCAACTTCTGCGTCGGTTTGGAATACTCCAATTTTACGGTAACCAAAATAGGCATTCAAAGGCTGGCCGATACGAATAAGTGTATTGCCGCCGATGGTCTCTGTAGCACTTGGACCTAGATCGGTTACTTTATTGTCTGCCATCCAGGTTACGTTACCCGAAACAGTCATTTTTAGTTTGCCGAAATTAGTTCGGTAAGAAGCATTTAATTCCACTCCTTCATTAAGCATACTGGCAGAATTTCGAGCAGCGAGCGACGAAACACCAATGGTGCTTGGAAGCGGGAAAGATGCGTATAAGATATCCGTACTATTTCTGCGGAAATAGTCTGCATTAACTTGTAATTTGTTTCCCAACAAGCCTAAATCTATACCTATGTTTAATTGCTGTGTTTCCTCCCATTTAACGGCTGGATTAGCCAAAACAGTTAGGGCAACGCCACCTATCACTAAATCATTTCCTACCGTGTAATCTATATTATTACTACCTAGGTTTTGATTATATAAGTAGTTTGCAATACGATCATTACCACTTAAGCCCCAGCTTCCCCTTAATTTCAAACTACTGATCCCTCTCATGTTTCTCATGAAATTTTCCTTATCAATATTCCAACCTGCTGAAAAAGAGGGGAAAGTACCGTAGCGATTATTGGATCCAAATCTTGATGAACCATCTCTTCTAACATTTGCTTCAAACAGGTATTTTTCTTTGTAATTATAGTTCACTCTTCCAAAAAATGATTGAAGAGATACTTCATCGGCACTTCCAGATACAGCCGGGTTTACAACGCCACCTCCATTAAATTCTTGTAAAGCATCAGAAGGGAATCCTTGTAAGGAACCTGAGAAACCGTCATTTCTATCATATATAGCAGAATATCCCACCAAAGCATTGACTTTATGGTCACCAAACTGTTTTTGGTACCTAATTATATTTTCATTTTGCAAACGATAGAAAATACTATAGTTATTAGAAAGGGAATTTAAAACGTCTAGTACTACCACACGATTTTCCCAATCTAAATCTGTTCTAGTTGGTGAAAAATTGGAAGTGTTGTTGGTATTAATATTGGCTGACCCACTAATTTCAATACTGAAATCCTTTAAAAAAGTAGCCGTAGCAGCTAAGCGATTACTGGTGTTAATATTGTCATTTACATAATCACCAAATTGGCCTCTCCAAAGTGGGTTGTTGATGCGTATTGAAGCCTGAGTTGCATAGAGATAAGATCCATCAACAAACCCATACCTTCCATTTGGATAAAATGCCGGAACAACAGGTTGCGAACGCTGGAATTGATTAATGATACCTGTTTCACCAGTGATTGCACCTGGGCCACCTACAGGGCCTGTAAATCTTGCCCAGAAAGTATTTGAATTAAAATCAACAGAAAGCCAATTTGTTGCTTTTGTATTTAAATTAATTCCCAATGAGTAACGATTATTTTTAAACTTACCTTTTACAATTGCATCTTGAGCAAGATAACCCGCTGAAATCCTAAAACTTGTATTTTCACTGCCGCCAGAAACAGCAAAATAATGCTGTTGAATAGGCGCATCTCGTAAAATTTCATTAGCCCAATTGGTATTACCAAATCTATCTGGTTGAGTTCCATTTCTAATTGCGTCAATATCACTTGGTCTGTAACGTTCTACTGGATTGGTAGGAGTTGCATTCCTTAGTTTTTCATTAAAAAGTAACGCATAATTTAAGCCATCTAAATATTCAGGAACAACAGTAGCTCTTTGAAAACCAGCATAATTATTATAATCCAAGCTTACTTTCCCCTTTTTTCCTTTTTTAGTGGTAACCAATACAACACCATTTGCACCTCTAGCCCCATATATGGCCGATGCAGAGGCATCTTTTAAAACAGTAATGGTTTCTATATCGGTTGGTGATAAATTATTAAATTCTGTTAAGCCATTGTATTGGATATTATCAATAACAACTAGTGGTGTTGAATTACCAAATGTTCCCTGACCCCTAATCAGTATGGAAGAGTTATCACTACCAGGTAATCCATTACCTTGCGTTAGTTGAACCCCTGAAAATTTGCCATACATTAATTGAGCGGAGTTTGTAACTGGTTGGTTTACCGCATCACTGAACTTTAAAGTTTGTACCGCACCTGTAAGGTTTACCTTTTTCTGTTGGTTGTAACCAACTACAACAACTTCATCTAAATTAACTACACTTGGAGCAAGTCTAAAATTTAATGAAGTTTGGGTACCTAATACAATTGACATTGCATTAAAACCTACAACACTAATATTGATTGATTCGGCATTATTCCGTATAAAAGAAAACTTACCGTCAACACCAGATAGTATGCTACGATTACCTGGCAAGATTTGGATAGTAGCAGATTGAATAGGCGTTCCATCTTTTTCATTTGTTACTGTTCCGGTAACAGTGTTGGATTGAGCAATTAAATTGCCAGGCGAAATAGCCAAGCCCAGTCCGAAAAGAATTAAGATGAAAAATAGATTTTTTCTCATAATGGCAAAATTTTTGAACAGTTAGTTGATTTAATGGTTAAAATTCACATTTCTTTATGATATCTGATGGGGGAAGCGAATCAAATAGTGGGTGTAAATAGGTCATTATTTAAAATACAGATAAATCCCATTTGTCAAACCAGCGAAGAACGGGTTTATTATTTTCAAATTGAATTGGCAACCATATATACCTTCCATCAATAGCATTTTCAGGAGTCCAACGGTCTCCCATATAGATATAGGCATTTTTTTTTCCTATCACAGGAATAATATAAGTGCTTTGCGACCAAAATGTTGTTTTCACTTGTTTTTCGTCTCCCCTACTAGGATCACCCAATTCTTGCCAAGGACCAAATGGATGGTCTGCTATTGCCAACCTAGCCGGATTTGGTTTCCAGCCAGTTGTTCCAGAACTTATGAGATAGTACTTACCCTCTTTTTTAAAAATGGCCGGGGCTTCATTGGCTTTTCCTTCTAATACTCGAGCATATTTTCCTGTAAAGCTTTGATAATCGTCGGTTAACTCAGCAAAATGTAAGGTTTGATTACTTTCAGAAGAATGAATATGGTATGCTTTTCCATCATCATCTACAAATAAAGTCATATCTCTTGCCATTTGTCCTTTTTCAAAATCCCTACGAACAAAGAAACCTTCGCGAACTATTTTTTGCCCTTCTGGTGATTGAATTTTTACTCCCTCCATTGTAGGTTCTTTATCAACTTTTTTATATTCATCCGGAAAATTTATAGGCCATTTACCAGCATTAGGGTTTACGCTTTTAATGTATTTATATGGCCCTGTTACTTTATCGCTGATAGCTAATCCTGTTAATGCAGCTTTATATCCTTGTCCTTTAAGTTCATGATGAAACCACATGACAAATGTTTTTGTCTTTTTATTGTAAATCACTTTTGGCCTTTCAACAATACTGCCTTTTACAAGTAAACTAGTAGTATCATCATCCATCAATAAGGCAATTCCTTCATCTTTCCAGTTGGTTAGGTTCTTTGAAGAATATACATGCACGCCAACATTTGAGAGATTGCCCGCTTCCCCTTTGGTTTTGTGCTCACCAAACCAATAATACGTTTTATTAAAAATTAAAACGCCACCACCGTGTGCGTTAATATGAACGCCTTTGTTATCCAACCAATTATTCCCAGGTTCAAAACTGTTTGTATTCTGTGCAGAAACAAACATGCAGTTCAACATAATTATACAACCTAATAAGATTTTTCTCATAGTTCAAATATCATCTAGTGAATAATGGATGGAGCATTTACATACAAGTGATTAAACCAATGCAAACAATCCTCTTTACTAAATTATGTAAATGAAAAACAGTAAAAAAGTGTAAAACTAAGTATGATCCAAAAAGCCCTCATCATTGACATTGGTAATAAACTTAATCATTCCCTACAACCCCAAATCCAATACTGTTTGTGGAGCCACTAGGTGAATAGTTTGCATCCCAACTAGCTTTGCTCCTTCAATGTTTTTGATGGTATCATCTATAAATAGGGTTTCTGCAGGATCGAGTTGCTGTTCTTCTAATATCTGCTGATAAGATTCCACATAAGGCTTTCTTAAACCCAATGTTTGAGAATAATAGGCTTTAATAAAATGACTATTGAAATCTTTCCCTGGAAATGCGGTGGAAAAATCTACGATGAATTGATCGTAGTGAATTTTATTGGTGTTGGAAAATAAAAACACCTTGTAGCGATTTTTTATTTGCTCCAACCATTCAATTCTTTCTACCGGAAAATCTAGCAAGAGCGCATTCCATGCAGTTTGAATTTGCTCGTTGCTCAAATCGGTTTGACTTTCTTTTCTGAAAGCATCATAAAATTCAGTTGGGCTCAATTTTCCAGTTTCCAATAATTCAAATAAATCATTGGAATGATGTTGACTAAACATGGATTCAAAACGATCTACTCCTAAGTTTTGAAACGCTTGATTGGTAAGCTGAAAATTAATGTTGAGAAATACGCCTCCTAAATCGAAGATGATGTTTTTAATGGGTTGCATTTTACAAAACTAAGCCTTATGTAAATACGCAACAACAGATCCCAACATACTTGATTGTTCTGGATTGGCTGATGGTATAATTACACATTCATTTTGAGCATTTATAAATACTTGTTTTATTGAAGGATAAAAATAATCCCATGCACCAACAATACTACCGCCAATAACTATGGCTTTGATTCCGCATTGATTGGACCAATGCAGTAAAAAAGAACCCAAAGCTGTTCCAAAATCGGTAAACAAATTAATTGCAGGTTGTTCCTGATTATCTGCATGTACTTTAATAGTTTTAACACCATCTGTTTGAATACCTGTTTTTATGAAGTATGATTTGACCAAAGCTTTAGAAGAAAAATAATCTTCTGCAACGCCCTCTTTATAAGGCCAATTGTAAAGCTCTCCATTATTAGGTAATGAGCTATCAGACAAACTCAACAATTGAAAGTTATTTATAAAAGATGATCCTAAACCAGAACCTAATGTAATAGCCATCATGTTAATACTTGGGTCATGCAGTTGTTGGTATTCACCTAATGAAAAAGACAAAGCGTCATTACAAAAAAAGATGGGGGCACTTATTTGCAATTTATTTGCGAGGGTTTCGCGAATATTCAATCCATATAAATGTTCAAATTTTTTATTGGAGCCATCATATAATCCAATTCCATTCTCATAATCAAATGCACCAGGAAAAGCCAAACAAATGGCAGCAAGTTCTTTTTCTTGAACTGATGCTATGCATTGATGAATCAAGATAGTTAAAACGGATATAAAATTTTCTGCAGTAATGTCTGTATTGATTTTCTCACGGAAAATTTTTCCAAATATTTGCATCGAATCGCTATCAATTGATGCAATAGAAATATGTGATCCGCCAATATCAGCTCCAATTAAAAACGATTTATTCATGCAATGAAAGTACATAATTACAAGCAGTTTTTAAATTATTACCTTGCACCCTCAAAATACACAAATGAAAATAGAAAATGCCATCATCAAAAGAAGTGAAAACAAATGTGAATTATGTGGATCAACAGAAATGCTTAAGGTTTATGAAGTACCACCACAGGACAATAATAATGAAGATAATACCATTTTTATTTGTACAAATTGCCAATCTCAAATTGACAAAAAAGCCGAGTTAAATTATGAACATTGGAAATGTTTATCTACTTCTATGTGGAGTGAGGTTCCGGGGGTACAAGTTGTTGCATGGAGAATGTTGAATAGACTGAGAACTGAAAGTTGGGCATCCGATTTATTGGATATGCTCTATTTAGATGAAGCGCATTTGGCATGGGCAAAAGCAACAGGTGACCACGAAAATGATGCAAGCGTAGACTTACACAAGGATTCCAACGGAACAATTTTAAATCAAGGAGACACCGTTGTTTTAACCAAATCTTTAGATGTTAAAGGATCCACTTTAAACGCAAAAATGGGAACCGTAGTAAAAAATATTCGTTTGGTAACAGACAATACCGAACAAATTGAAGGAAAGGTAGAGGGTCAAGTGATTGTAATTTTAACGAAATATGTACGAAAACAGGTATAATTTTGACCTAATTTACACAAACATGTAAGTTCAATTCATTCTTTACGTATACCATTAAATAGGTTTTATGAAATATCTAGTAGTTAGTTTGTTGAGTGTGGGTTTAATCGGCATTTTATCTTTTAAACCAATTGAAAAATTAGCCAATAGAAATGGAGAAGTTAAAACCGCCGCTAGTGGTATTAGCTTTATAGAAGGAGACTGGAAAAAAGCACTTGCCAAAGCAAAAGCAGAAAAGAAATTAATTTTTGTTGATGCATATGCTACTTGGTGCGGACCTTGTAAAAAATTGCAAAACGAAGTATTTCCAGATGCTACTGTAGGTACCTATTTCAATAAAAATTATATCAATATCACTATTGATGTAGAGAAAGGACAAGGCATTGAATTTGCACAAAAATATGGGGTTGAAGTATTACCTACTTTATTTGTAACCGATGAAAATGGCAATCCTATTACCTACACAAAGGGCTTTATGAGTGCAACAGACTTGTTGAAGTTTGGGCAGTTTGGAGTACAGAAAGGAGCTAAAAAATAATATACTTTCAAAGCAAATAATATGAAAAGAATAATCAATGGTATACTACTTCTTGTAATGCCTTTTTTTGTAGAGGCTCAAGGTTTTCCCAATGGTTTATCGGAAAAATCAAAAGCACCTAATTTTTCTGCTATAGATCAATCAGGGAATAATTTTGAATTGTCGAAAGCCTTAAAAAAAGGCGCTGTTATTGTTGTTTTTTACCGAGGGCAATGGTGCCCATATTGTAATAGGCAGCTAAAAGCCATACAAGATTCTTTGAGTATGATTTTAGCAAAAGGAGCTACTGTTGTAGCAATTTCTCCAGAAAAACCAGATAATATTGCTAAGACTATTGAAAAAACGAAAGTGAGTTTCCCAATATTATTGGATGATGGAATGAAAATTATGAGTGAATATCAAGTAAAATTTGCAGTTGATACTGCCACTCAAACCCGATACAAAAAATTTGGGATCGATTTTGCAGAAGCCAATGGGTCAAATGGGGCTAATCTTCCGGTACCTGCTGTATATATAATTAATAATAAAGGTGAAATCACTTTTAGGTATTTTGATACAGATTACAGAAAACGAGTTTCTGTGGGAGAATTACTATCTCATTTGTAACTTCTCCCTTTTTTCATTATTTTCGCCCCCCTTTAAGAACAGCAATGTTCTTCGGGCCTATAGCTCAGTTGGTTAGAGCACCTGACTCATAATCAGGGGGTCCCTGGATCATGCCCAGGTGGGCCCAC
>JANOQC010000193.1:0-52775 GCA_031422175.1 Sphingobacteriia bacterium
AACACGGGTTTGGCAAAAGTGGCGGTTCAGTGCTCCGCAGACACATTTGTGGTTAATCAAAGTTTGGTTCTCCGCATCAACATTTGTGGTGAAAATCGCCACCTTCGCCAAGCCCGAAAACGTTATAGGCTAGCGGGTAAAATCAATTTTTTTGTTACGTATTGAATTCTTATCTTTGTACGTATAAAAAATGGCTCATGGACTCTAAACTTACATTAAAGCTTGACAACGCTGTAATTGAACAGGCAAAGTCATACGCAAAAAGGAAAAATACAAGTCTTTCAAAATTGATAGAATCATATTTGGGTCTACTAGTTGAACCGCATGGTGCTCAAGAGGTGACACCCTTAGTTAAAAGTTTATCAGGTGTAACTGACTTGCCAAAAAACTTTGACTACAAAATAGATTATAAGAAGCATCTAGCAAATAAATACGCTAAGTAAAATGACCAAAGTATTTGTTGACACAGACGTATGTATAGACTTGCTCTCAGGACGAAAACCGTTTAATGCAACGGCTGAGATTTTGTTTTCGCTTGCTGACTCTGGTAAGATTAAAATATATGTCTCATCTCTATCATTTGCTAACATAGACTATGTGTTGCGTTCGCAGTACTCTACTACACATTCTCGACAAATAATCGGAAAGTTTAAAACTTTAGTAAATGTATTACCGGTTAATAGCAAGACAATAGATTTAGCAGTAGCTTCCGACTTCAATGATTTTGAAGACGCCATACAATACTGTTGCGCTATTGAAAATAGTTTGACTACTATCGTTACTAGAAATATAAAAGACTATAAAAAATCAATGATTAAGGTATTGACTCCTGAGACATTTATCTCTATAAATCATTAAGATAATCCGCCAGCCTATAACAAAAGGCTTTGCGCAATTTGGGCTTCCTCCTTTGGCCCTTCAACTTTTGGTATTGCTAATCAACTTCAGTAATTTGGCTTTAGCTAATCGCGTCATTAGTGGCCAAGCCAGCAGTAGGATCACCCATTATCCAACCTTCGCCAAGCCCTGCTCGTTAGTGGTAATTTTTAAGAATCTCAAGTTCCAAAAGAAACTTATATTTGTATATTCATTAGTAAATGACCACAAGAGAAAACATATTAGCCATTTTAAGAAATCATAAACTCCAGTTTTCTAAATTCGGAGTTACAAGTATTGGGCTCTTTGGATCTTACCTAAGGAATGAACAATCATCCAAAAGTGACATAGACTTTCTTGTAGACTTCGAACCTGAACAGGAAAATTTTGATAATTACATGGCTGTTTACGATATTTTTGAAACCCTTTTCAAAAATGAAAAAATTGAAATTGTCACAAAAAATGGCTTGAGTAAATACATAGGTCCAAAAATCTTAAATGAGGTAATGTATGTCTAAAGAACCGATTGAATTCTTGAAACATATTGCAGATGAATGCACTTATTTACTCTCAATTAGTAAAGAGTTATCGAAAGACTCTTTTTTAGATGATGAAACTCTAAAGAGAGCTGTTGTAAGAAGTTTGGAGATTGTTGGAGAAGCAACGAAGAAGATTCCAGCTGATTTCAAAGTCAAATGGAGCTCTATCCAATGGAAAAATATGGCTGGAATGAGAGACAGACTAATCCATGATTATATAGGTGTAAACTATTCTATCGTTTGGGACGTACTTATCAATAAAATTCCTGAATTAAATTCCCAAATACAGGAAGTGTTAAGTGCTGAATAAAACTACCACTAACATAAGGCTTCGTACAATTTGGACTTCCAATTTTATCCCATCATCTTTTGGTATTGCTAATCAACTTCAGTAATTTGGCTTTAGCTAATCGCGTTCCCGCCTTGCGGGATGGCCAAGCCAGCAGTAGGATCACCCATTATCCAACCTTCGCCAAGCCCTGCTCGTTGTTCGCCATTTTTTCATTCTGGGTCAGTTTCTCAAACTATTATTAAAAATCACTAATTTTGTGATCATGAAAATAGCACTTCAATATGTGAGCGATGTAAATGGCAAACCTCAAGCCGTTCAAATGCCAGTTAGCGAATGGGAAAAGATTTTATCTCGTATACAAAAATCTGAGCAAGTCCTTCAACTGAAGTCAGACCTAAAAGTTGCTTTTAAACAGGTAGACACATTAAGAAAATCAAAAGCTAAAAAACAGACTCTAACCGATTTTCTGAATGAATTATAAAGTTATACCGGTTGACAAATTTAAAAAGGAAGCCAAGCGGTTAATAAAAAAATTTCCTTCTCTAAAATCCGAACTAGCTCAGTTAGCTGATGCATTATCCATTAACCCAACCATGGGAACAGCATTAGGACAAGAAGCATTCAAAATAAGAGTTTCAGTTAAAATTAAAGGCAAAGGCAAGAGTGGTGGCGCCCGTATTATCACTTATGTTATCTGGCCTCAAAAAGAAGTTTATCTTCTTACAATTTATGACAAAGCAGAATTTGACTCTATCGCTGATAAAACTCTTCGAAGAATCATAGAAACTATTCCATCCGAGAAATAAAACGGCGTACAACAAAAGGCTTTGCACAATTTGGGCTTCTGTCTTTAGCCCTTCAACTTTTGGTATTGCTAATCAACTGTAGTAATTTGGCTTTAGCTAATCGCGTCTATAGTGGCCAAGCTAGCAGTAGGATCACAGATTATCCAAACTGCACAAAGGCCCCGGACGTTGTGCGTAAGCTGGCATCATTCATATACTTAAACCTTTATTTTTATGACAGACAGAACGTTTTGTAACAACAATAGAAATCTATACATGATTTATTTTAAATTATTGACGATACTGATATCATTATTGGTATCTGCATCTTGTTTTTCACAATCAGACCCAGAAAAATTAAGGGAACAAATTATTGCATTAGCGAATATCGGATCATGTGGGCCGGCATATTATTCAGCCGATGGAAAAGAAATTATTTTTATATCTAACATGAGCGGCTCGCCGCAAATATGGAAAATTCCTTCATCAGGTGGATGGCCTGTACAAATTACCGCATTTACAGATCCTATAACGGCTATGACTCCTTCTCCTAAAGAAGATTTAATTGCCTTTCAGTTAGCACCGGGCGGCGGATTAAATACACAACTATACATGATGAAAAGTGATGGCAGTGAGGTAAAGCAAATTACAAAAGGTGGGAAAACAAATAATTTTTTCGGCGTTTGGAGTAAAGATGGGTCGTTATTAAGTTTTGGGTCAAATGAACAAAATGATACAGGAGTTGACTTCTTTATTTATGATGTTGCAAAAGCTACTTATAATCTTGAAGTTAAAAACAAAGGCACAGGTGGCATAACCGATTTTTCCGGAGATAATAATAAAGTTTTAATCACTAAGCTTGCAAGCAGGGGAAGTAACGATCTATACCTCTATGATTTAAAAACAAAGCAGGAAAAACTGATAACGGAACATGATGGCCCAGGCAGCTTTTTTGGCAAGCTCACAAACGTTGGTGATGTGTATCTTGGATCTAATAAAGACAGAGATCTTATTGCATTTGGAACCTGGCAGAATGGCGATATTAAAATCCTGACTGAAAAGAATAACACTGAGTTAGCCGGTCTTACATTGAATAAATCAGGTACTATTGCTGTGCTTGGATGGAATGAAAGTGGAAGAACTAAAATAACACTTTACGATTTAAATGCTAAAAAGGAAATAAGCCAACTTACATTACCATTTGAACTAGGTGGTAGTGTTTCACTTTCACCCGATGATAAAAATATTGTTTTCACAGGGAGCGGGTCAAAAGAACCTTCCAATATTTGGACTTACTCCATGCTGACTAAGCAGTTTAAAAAAGTTACAGATAGCCCTCATCCGGGTGTACAACTAAATAAGTTTGTAGCACCTGAACTTGTTACATTTACTTCTTTTGATGGGCTAAAGTTGAGTGGATGGCTATATAAACCAAGCCATGGTACTGCACCATTCCCAACTGTTATTAGTTTTCATGGTGGTCCTGAAGGACAGTCTGTCCCGAGCCTAAATCCTACAGCACAAGCACTTTCTAAAGAAGGCATTGCTTTTTTCCTTCCAAATGTTAGAGGGTCAACAGGCTTTGGAAAAATGTTTGTGAACCTTGATAACGGACCGTTACGGATAAATGGTGTAAAAGATATTAAAGCGTGTTATGATTATTTAATTAGTTCCGGTACATCGAAAAAAGGTGCGATAGGAATAATGGGCGGTTCCTATGGTGGATATATGGTTATGGCAGGAGTAACAGAATATCCTGATATGTTTGCCGCAGGAGCTAATTTATTTGGTGTAGTAAATTTTGAAACGTTCTTTAAAAAAACGGAACCATGGATGGCCGCTATATCAACAGTAGAGTATGGAGACCCCGTTACACAAGCAGAGATGTTGAAACAGCTTTCACCAATACATAAAGCATCTGTAATCAAAACACCTTTATTGGTACAGCATGGTGCAAACGACACCAATGTTCCGGTAATAGAAGCAGAACAAGTTGTTGATGCTTTAAAAAAGAATAATATTCCTGTTCACTATACTCTCTTTCCTGATGAAGGTCATGGTTGGCGAAAAACCAAAAACAGGATAACATCTACTGTTGAAATAGTAGATTGGTTTACTAAATATTTGAAGTGAATTTAGATTGTTGTAATAAGCCTACGCACATAGGAGGCGGTTTGGCAATATGGCGGGGCGAAGAATATATTCTCAACTTTTTTTTCGCTGTTGGGCTTCAGTTCCAGCCGACGAATAAAGCCAAGCAGTAGTTCTTATCATCATCTTTTGTAACTTTATTCAGCAGCAGTTACGGGCTGACGATTTTCAAATACCGCCACATCGCCAAGCCGTAACGTTAGTGGTAAACTGCATTATTTCAACTTTCCAAGGTCTAAATAAATATTTTGTATCTTTATTTCAAATTTATTATCAATGAAATACGGAGAAATAAGCATCGATCCTGAAGTGATGAGTGGCGCTCCAGTATTTGTTGGAACTCGAGTTCATGTTCAAACTCTTTTCGACTATATTGAAGGTGGCGAAGATTTAGCGGAGTTTCTTGACGACTTTCCTTCTGTTTCTAAGGAATCAGCTTTAGCAGTTTTAGAAATGGCAAAAAAAACGCTCACAACCGAGAAAATGCTTCATGAAAATTTTGCTTGATGAAAGTTTGCCACGCAAACTAAAAAATGACTTCGGAATAGAACACGGAACATGGACTGTTCGTGATAAAGGCTGGCTTAGTAAAAAGAATGGCGAATTACTAAAGCTCATGATTGATGATGGATTCGAACTTTTTGTTACTGCTGACCAAATTTAAAATACCAACAGCAACTCGAAAAAATTCCTCTAACAATTGCAGTTTTGTGTGGATCGGATAATCGTTTAAGGACACTGAGTAATCTGATACCACTACTATTTAAAAGAATCAATGAAGGAAGCCTTCCTAATGTAATAGAAATCTCTGAAGATTGACCGTCAGCCACTAACAAAAGGCTTTGCACAATTTGGGCTTCCATCAGAGGTCCATCATCTTTTGTTATTGCTAATCAACTTCAGTAATTTTACTTTTGTAACATTAGACATAGTTGGCAATAATTCCGAAACTCAATATCGAAAAAAGTTTCCAAGATACGATGGACAGAAGGCCAGCAGGTAACACGTTTGGCAAAATGGCGTCATCAGTAAGGAGTTTTTCATCGTTAGAATCAAACATCAACTTTTGTTCCAGCAACCAGGATCTTTGTTGGTCAATGGAATATCGGATATTTTTATAAGAATTAGCGGTAAGCGTTCCGCAGATTTGAACATTAAAAAATTCTGAGATGAAAAATATTTTAAACATAATTATTTTATTGTTTTTATGCAATACTCTTTTCGCACAGATTTCACAAAAGCAATGTATTTGCTCTACAAACGAATACAAGCAGTTTGATTTTTGGCTTGGTGAATGGGAAGTTTTTAATCAAAAAGGAGTAAAGGTTGGCGAAAACAAAATCATAACAATGCAAGATAGTTGTGTTATTCAAGAAAATTGGACAAGTTCAGGTCAAACAGGAACAAGCTACAATTTTTATAACAAAGTGGACAGCACTTGGAATCAAACATATATTGATAATTTAGGAACAGTTATAGAACTGAAAGGAACTTTTCAAAATAATAAAATGACTTTGAAAAGCGAAAAATAAAAAGCGTTAAATCAAATTTTTATTACTTTAATCAAATCACTTGGAGTGAAGACAATTTAGGTAATGTTTCTCAAAAATGGGATATTATTGATGACAAAGGTAAAATCTTACAAACTGCTTTTGACAATGTATTAAAATTTGTAAAGACAATTACATACAAAGGTATTAAATGCCCATCTTTGGGTATTTATAACAATGTACCAACAGCACCTGAGCGATTTAGAACGTATCTTTGTTTTACACTACAAACAAAAAAATTGCAGACGAATGTACTAAACGTTGGTATAAGTATTATCAAATAGAATTGGAGCGTTACAAAAAAGAATGTAATGGTTGTTTAATAAAGGAAACACGAAATTCTCATTAACAAATATTTTTATGCAACCCTAAAGAAACAGAACTTGCAATCAAAACTTTTTAAAACAATTATAGATAGAACAACTTTGGATTAGGGGGTTAATACAAAAATTAGACAAATAAAAAATGGACTTTCAAATACAAAACAGTAACATAAACGACATTGAAGAAATTTTCCGTCTTTATAAAATCGCAACAGATTTTCAAAAAACAAGATTTACTGTTCATTGGCCCGAATTCGATAGAAAATTAATAGAAACGGAAATTGCTGAAAACAGACAATGGAAATTAATTGCGGACAATAAAATAGCTTGTATTTGGGCAACAACATTCAACGACCCACAAATTTGGGAAGAAAAAAACGATGACCCAGCCGTTTATATTCATCGAATTGCGACCAATCCTGATTTTCGTGGACAAAATCTGGTGGGACAAATTGTTGATTGGGTAAAAATTTATGCAACAGAAAATCAAAAAAAATATGTAAGAATGGACACCGTAGGCAATAATCAAGGGTTAATTGATTATTATACAAAATGTGGCTTTGATTTTTTAGGTCTGCTAAAACTAAAAAACACAGCAGGACTTCCTGCACATTATGACAATGCAACAGTAAGTCTATTTCAAATGACAATCAATTCTAAATAAAAAACAACGAACAGCCAACATTAAGCGTTTATTAACCCACTAATTCTTGAAAAATTTCAAATCGGATTTGCCAATTCAACCACAGCAAATATTGACTTACCCACATTCATGTAGTTGTTTTTATTATGCTTTTAATTCATGCTCCACATAGACTATACTTTTAATGGTGGTGATACTCTATCGGGTTTGTAAATAACTGGTTTCATTGATTTGGATCCATTTGGATTCCACAATACAACTTTGTAAAAAGCAGCTACCATTTGCATAGTACTCGTTTTACAAACGGTAATAGCTGTTCAATGCTTTTTGAGCACTCTAAACCAAAATTCAAAAAACGGCATAAAAGAAGCCCGACTCATTGAACCGGGCTCTCGGTACCTTTGCCCTTACCGTGCTTTTTTCTTTGGATCCGCTTTCTTTTGTGCTGAACTTTTCTTTTTAGTAGGCTTATTCTTTTTTGGTTCAGCTGTCTTTTTCGGCATAGATTTAAATTTAAGGTTAGTTAATTATTTACTCTTGGCTGCAACGTATTTCTTCCATTTCTTACTTGTTTAACTTTCAGAAGCGATAATTGTACAGCCATACTTTAAGTATTCAAAGATATGACTATAAGTGTAAATCTAAATTTAATCAAGGTTAGCCGCTCGGGCATATGGTAACTTTTTCAAGCTGTTGTCAGTTTAGGGGTTGCGATTACCTTCAACTTCAACAAATATTCCAGCATCAGCTCTAACTAAAGGAGTTCTAATCGGCAATAAATTATATCATCAATTTTTGTAACTTCAATCAGTAACAGTTAGCCAAGGGCGACGTAAGATCTTTTCCCAGCAGCTTCATAGCTGGGACTTTGTGTGCAAGCATAAATATCTCTCGTTATAAAAGAAACATATAAATCAATGAAGAGAAATATCCTTAGAGTTATAAAATATTCCCTTCTAATATTTATTGTTATTTTTTTAAACAAAACATTCTGGTCAAGAAATTACATTGTTCCCGAATCACAATTAAGAGTAAGTACAAGATTTTGGAACTTGTCAACAAACTCTAAAATCGGTTATACTTTTATTGCAGGATTAGGCAGTAAAAAGAACTATCCTATTATCTATTTACATGGCGGGCCTGGTGGATTTGTATCAGACCGAGATATTAGGGTTCTGTCTGAATTTGCAGAAGATGGTTATGACATTTATTTATACGATCAAATTGGTAGTGGGCAATCCGCCAGGTTAGAAAATATCAATGAGTATACAGCTAGCCGACACGTAAAAGATTTAAATGAAATAATAAGCAAAGTAGGAGCTGAAAAAGTAATTCTTTTAGGACAGTCATGGGGTGCCATTTTAGCTATTCTATTTACTGCTGATAATCCAGCAAAGGTTGAAAAAATAATTTTATCAAGTCCAGGGCCAATTTTCCCAGTTCAACAGGAATTAAAAGATGTTACTCCTCCAGACAGCCTTCATTTAAGGACTCCATTTTATTCCAATAATCAAGGGAATGAAAAGGCAAATAATTGGAGAATTAAAACAATCACATTTTGTGCAACTAAATTTCATAAAAAATTGACATCAGATAAAGAGGTTGACAACTTTGCCAGCTACTTAAATTTTGAAGTAAACAAGTCTACAGTTTGTGATACTGCTAACATATTAAAAGCTGTTGCAGGTAGCGGTTTTTATGCTTCAGTTATGACATTTAAAAGCCTTGATCTAGTGCAAGACCCTAGGCCTAAGCTTGAGAATTCAACTATTCCTACTTTAGTATTAAAAGGACAATGCGATAATCAGAAATGGGGATTTACAAACGAATATTTAGAACTTTTCCGTAATCATCAATTTGTTTTTATTCCTAATGCAGGACATTTTATTTTAGTTGAGCAACCTGAATTATTTATAAAAGCAATAAAGGGGTTTTTATGTAAATAAATGCCTGCATACTAACGTCTTTGGCCCTTCAACTTTTGGTAAGGCTAACACTAACCGAAAAAATATACAATGACAGAAATCGATATTTTAAAATTTGCTTTAAACCAATTTGCTGGCTTGTCAGCGGACGACTTTGAACTTTCTGCAACTTTTTGGCAACAGAAAGTATATAAGAAAGGGAAATATTACAACCATCACAAATCTGTATGTAAATACTTAGGTTTTATAACTACTGGTGTTTTTCGTTCCTACATTATTGATAACAAGACAAGCGAAGAAAAAAATGTTTTTCTATATTCAACTAATCAATTTGTAGTAACATTTAAGAGTTTTATAAACCAAATTCCTTGCAACTATCACACACAAGCAATGACAGACGCTTCAGTAATTTATATCAACATTACCGACCTACTCTCACTTTATAAGCAATCTCATAAATGGGAAACTTTTGGTCGACTCTTGGCACAAGAAGCCTTTAATGTAGCCATCGCAAGAACAGAAAGTTTCGTTTTTCAAACACCCGAAGAACGTTATTTAGATTTAATAAAATATCATCCCGATATCTTCAATAATATTCCGTTGTATCATATTTCGTCATTTTTAGGCATTCAAGGACCTTCTTTGAGTCGTATTAGAAAAAGAATTTCGGGAAAGTGATACGATTTTAACTTGGGTTAAAATTTAAGTGTATTAGAAGTTAGACTTTTGCTTTATGAAAATAATTACAAAAACAATTGTATTCGTACACGGACTATTTGTAAACCCTGACAGTTGGGCAGAATGGAAAACTTATTTTGAAGCCCAGGGTTATAAATGCTATATACCTGCAAATCCTTGCCACGAAGGAAATCCTACAACTTTAAGAAAACAAATCAATCCAAATTTGTCAAAAGTAAATTTTGAAGATGTTGTAATGAACATTGTAAAACTAATTGACACTTTACCAGAAAAGCCAATTGTTATTGGTCATTCATTGGCGGGGTTGGTTGTACAAAAATTAGTTTCAATGGACAAAGTAGCCGCTGGAATTTGTATTGATGGAGCAGCACCGCAAGGAATCGTAACTACAAAATGGAGCTTTTGGAAAGTTAATGGGTCTGTAGTAAACCCATTCAAAGGCAATTCAGTTTTTGAACCAAATAAAAAATGGTTTCACTATGCATTTTGCAACACAATGACAAGAGAAGAATCCGATATTGTGTTTGACAAGTATGTAGTTCCCGAAAGCAGAAACATACCGAGAGGAACACTAAAAAGTTTTGCGAAAATTGACTTTAAGAAATCACACAAACCTTTGCTTTTTATTGCAGGAGAGAAAGACCATTGTGTGCCTGCATCATTGAACCTCAAAAATTTCAATGCATATAAAGACACTTCTAGCATAAAAGAATTTAGAGAGTTCAAAGGTCGTGGACACTTCATTTGCGGAGAACCAAATTGGCAAGAAGTAGCGGACTATATTTTGAATTGGTTGAAATAAAATCGTTAAAAATCAGCATTTAATATTACGGAGTAGAATAATTACCTGCCTGTAATACACTTTGCATCTCTTTCTGCCAATTGTGTTGATTCTCGCATAATGCATTTTATGTTATATTTGGTAAGCAACCCATTTGATGTAATATGAATCTAACATTAAGTACACGATGAATATAAATGATTTTTACACACAAGTAAGAACATCGGTAACAAATGAAAGTTTTGATAATTTGGCTACGTTGCAACTTACCAAACCCGTTTACTTTAATTGGGTAATGGAGGTTTTTTACGAAATGAATGTAAAAAATTATCCAAATAGCAATGCTCTTATATGGCGATACAATGAAATGGAAAGGTTTTATACATTCGAAAATATTTATAGGGAAGCCAACCAATTTCTAAATTTCTTAAGAACTCATGGTATAGAAAAAGGCAATAATATATATTCTCAATTACCATTAGATCCTGCCAATTGGATTAGTTTATTGGCCGCCATTAAAGGAGGCTTAGTGCTTATTCCGTCTTCAACTAATTTAACAGAGAATGACATTGCTTATCGTTTTAAAACAATATTTCCTGAAGTTGTAATTTCTGATTTGGCAAATGCCTCTAAAATTGATGCAGCTGAGAAATTATTAAATAAATCGATTAAAGTTAAAATTATTGTAGATGGTGAAGCAGCGGGCTGGCATAACATTAAAGAGATATATAAAGAAGAGAAAGAAGCGGATGCTGCAAATACCCTTGCTGACGACAATCTATTTTATTTTTTCACATCAGGAACAACAGGACTGCCGAAAATTGTAACACATACTCATTTAACGCTTCCCTTTGGGCATTTAACTACAACAGCATGGTTAGGACTGCGATTCGGAGATATTCATTATAATATTTCTGCACCAGGATGGGCGAAATTTGCTTATAGTAGCTTTTTTGGCCCATGGAATATGGGTGTAACAATCTTTGCCAATCAGGTAGATAAATTTATTGCTAAGGAACAATTAGCCGAAATGGAGAAATATGGGATAACAACTTTTTGTGCACCACCTACAGTTTTACGTTTAATGATCCAAGAAAATTTATCAATATATAATTTTAAATTAAGGCATTGTGTTGCTGCTGGAGAACCACTTAATCCAGAAATAATTGAAAAATGGAAACAAGCTACGGGCATTGTTATCAGAGATGGGTATGGGCAGACTGAAAGCAGTCTTCTTGCAGGAAATATGCCCGGTACTATTTTAAAATATGGTTCAATGGGAAAGCCGACATTTCTTTACAATATTGTAATTGCAAATGATGAAGGTGTTGAAATGCCTCCACTCGAAGAAGGTAATATCTGTATAAAAATGAATGATAAAAAAGCGAATGGAATATTTACTGGTTATTTAGGCGAACCCGAAAGAAACAACAAGGTATTTAAACATCACTTGTATTACACAGGCGATAAAGCATACAAAGATGATGATGGGTATATCTGGTTTGTTGGTAGAGATGATGATGTTATAAAAGCTTCTGATTATAGAATTGGCCCATTTGAAGTCGAAAGTATTTTAATTGAACATCCAGCAGTTGTTGAGGCAGCTGTTATTGGAAGCCCACATGAATTACGTGGGTTTTCAGTAAAAGCTTTTGTACTTTTACGACAAGGTGAAACACCTTGTAAAGAACTGGCTGAAGATTTGTTTAACTATTGCAATAAAAATCTTTCCAGCTACAAAATTCCAAGAATTATTGAGTTTGTTGAAACTTTACCAAAAACAATAAGTGGAAAAATCAGAAGGGTTGAATTAAGAGCTGCTGAAGCCATTAGTAAAAGCAAAAAAGAAAGAAGAGAATATGAATTTTTCCACATAAAATACTAACTTACATAATTATACAATTATAAAAAATCAACAATAACATGCTTAAAAAATTTACAATCACTGATAAATTATTATTTACTGCTTCACTTCTTTCGCTTGTTTTTTCCGAAATATTATACTTCAAAGGAGAATCAACCGCTGCAATTTTTATTGGAATTTGGGTGCCTTCTATATTGGCTTTTGGCATTTATTTGAAACTTATAAATAACTCAAAAAATGACTGAGATAATACCCTATTTTGCAGGACTAATCACTTTATTATTTGGAGTAGGCTTTTTCTTTGCTCTTAGAGAAATGAAAAAAGAAAAATTCTAATTAGGCTAATGAACTAGTATTTTTTGCGATAATAATTTATGCTAGTAAGTTCTTGGATACTGGATGGACAAAATTTAGCTTATGAAAGAAGCAATAGTAAAATATAAGTTTTTCCACTTATGAATGCTACTACCATTTGTAATCTCAATACTTGGATTTTCATATAGTTATTATTAGGTACTGTTGAAATTATTTTAGCTGGTATTGTAGCAAGTAGTGCAGATAGAGAATAATGAAAATTTCCGCAATATGGTTACTGCTATCTTTATGTGATTTGTATTGGTGCAAGTTATTTTTGAAATCCTTAACAATTTCATCACTTTTAATTAATCTAGCTATTAAAAGCTTTGATATGCATGTAGATATATTTACAAAAATATCACATGCATAGTAGTTATCAGCAAACAGCATCTGAAATCATTGAGCTATTAGAATCATATGGTGGATCTGAATATATTGGCGAACCAGTTACTAAACTGGAGCATATGGTTCAAAGTGCTCAACTGGCCATAGAGCAAGGGCTTTCAGAAGAAATGGTAATTGCTGCCTTACTGCATGATATAGGACATATCTGTGTTGAAAAGTCTGAAGAAAATGATATGGATGGAATGGGTGTGATTGATCATGAATTAATAGGTGCTGAGTTTTTAAAAGAAAAAGGGTTTTCTGAAAGGATTGTTCAGTCTGTTGCTAACCATGTTCCTGCAAAAAGATATTTGTGTTGGAAATTTCCTGCTTATTACGATGAATTATCTGAAGCAAGTAAAGGTACTTTGGCTTTTCAAGGTGGTATTATGACAGATGAGGAAGCTATTTTATTTGAGAATAATCCTTTTTATGCTGATATAATTACCATTAGACAAATTGACGATAAAGCTAAATTGGCTGATAAGCAACTGCCCAATTCTTTGATTGAATTCGAGGAAATGATTACTACTCATCTTACTGCAAATAACAAATAACGATGCCATCAAATTTTAAGTTAGTAGTTTTTGACATGGCAGGCACCACTGTTAATGAACATAATTTAGTTTATAAAACACTTCATAGCGTAGTTACGAACGCTGGTTTTGAATGCACATTAAACGATGTATTATCTCATTGCGCTGGTAAAGAAAAAAAACAGGCAATTATAGATTTATTAGATAGTCTAAATGTTATCGTTCCATCCTTATTGATTTCAAAATTGTACGATGACTTTATTTTACAACTAAATCATGCTTATTCAACAGCAGCTATTTTCCCATGCGAAGGTGCTATAGAAGTATTTACAGCTTTACAATCAATGGGTATTAAAGTTGTTTTAAATACTGGATATAATAGCGTTACTGCTTTGCAACTTTTGGAAAGGCTCAATTGGAAAATAGGACATCAAATTAATGGTTTAGTTACTGCAAGTGATGTTATTAATAGCAGACCCTCCCCAGATATGATTTTTCATGCAATGCATCAATTTCAGTTTGAAGATCCAAAGCAGGTAATCAAAATTGGCGATTCTGCTATTGATATTTTAGAAGGTAAAAATGCAGGTTGTGGATTAAGTATTGGCATTACTACTGGAGCGCAAAACCAAATTGAGTTAAGCGAGGCAAGCCCAGATTTTATCATTAGTCATTTGTTGGAATTACTTCCATTGCTATAAATTTTACTATGCAATTCCTTTTTACAATTCGGCATAACGTAATGATTAGCCGTTGGCTTAAAGAATCGGTTGCAATATTTATTTTTTTTGTTTCTCTTGCTTCTTTTATTGTTTATACTTGTATGTATGGGTTTAGAAAACCTTATACAGTAGGACTTTATCAAAACTATTATTTTTTAGGTATAAGTTTTAAAGTCTGTTTAGTGATTGCTCAGGTTCTGGGATATATGTGTAGTAAGTTTATTGGTATTAAAATAATTGCTACAATGAAGCCAGAAAATAGAATACAATACATTTTATATTGTATTATCATTGCATGGGCCTCTTTGTTTTTATTTGCTATAATACCTGCACCGTATAATATTCTTTGTTTGTTCTTAAATGGTTTGCCCTTAGGTTTAATATTCGGTTTGGTTTTTGGATTTTTAGAAGGAAGAACAACCACGGAAATATTGGGTGCATTTTTAGCAACCAGTTTTATTTTTGCTTCTGGTTTAGCAAAGTCAGTAGGAAAATGGTTGTTGATTTCTTGCAATGTTAATGAGCAATGGATGCCATTCATAGCTGGTTTATTTTTTTTTATACCTTTATTATTTGCGCTCTGGATATTAAAACAAACACCTCCACCAACTGAAGAAGATGTTTCAAAGCGTAAGCTGCGTAGCCCAATGACCAAAGAAGAGAGAAAAGATTTTTTACAAAACTTTGGAAAGTTCATTGCCCCTGCGGTTATTAGTTATGCAATTTTTACCATTGTTCGGGATTTTTGCGAAGACTTCTCTAATGAGTTATGGATTGAGACAGGATATCAAAATAATGCTGGAATTTTTGTTTTTACCAGTTCTATTATGTCCATTATTGTTTTATTGGTTATTGGCAGTTTTTTTTTAATCAAACAAAATAGTAAAGCTTTTATATTCACTCATTTTTTAATTATGGGTGGAATATTATTGTCTTTAATTGCAACAATGCTATTTTATTTTCAATTAGTGTCTCCTGTGGTTTGGATGATTTTTGCAACAACTGGCTTGTATCTTTCTTATTTACCCTTCAATTGTTTATATTTTGAACGTCTATTGTCTACCTATTCTATAAAAGGGAATGTTGGTTTTGTAATGTATATAGCTGATGCTTTTGGTTATTTGGGCACTGTATTGGTTCTGTTGATCAAGGAATTTGTACATATTAAATACAGTTGGGTATTTTTTTTCTCTCTGCTTTTTATTGTATCAGCCATTATCGGAATTGGTTTAATGTTCTATACATTTAAACTACATAAAAAATAAAATTAACCAATTAAAATATGAATAAAAATGCAATAGTAATCGGGGCAGGTATTGTTGGAATGGCTGTAGCCAGGGTATTAAGTATTAAAGGGTATAGCGTAACCATTATTGAAAAAAATGATAAAGCTGTTGGCGCTTCAATAAGAAATTTTGGAATGATCTGGCCAATTGGTCAACCTAGTGGAACCCTTTATAAAAGGGCAATGAGAACTAAGCAAATTTGGAAAGATATAGCGGACAGTACAAACCTATGGCACAACGAAACAGGTAGTTTACATACCTCTTATTCAACTCTAGAAAACAATGTTCTTGAAGAGTTGCACGATATTTTTTTGAAAGAAGGAAGGTCTGTCTCATATATGGGTAAAGCTTCCATTGTAGAAAAATTTCCTCATATTAATGAGTCTGGATTGATTGGTGGACTTTTTTCTAATGATGAAATGATCGTTGATCCTAAAATAGCTATTGCAACAGTCGCTAATTATTTGGAAGAGTTTTTAGATGTTCAGTTTATTTGGAATACAATGGTTACTGGAATAGAAAATGGCAAAGTATATATTGGTAAAAAAGTGATGGAAACTGATCTGGTATTTTTATGCACTGGTGCTGATTTTGAATTGTTTTTTCCCGCACTATTCAACCAATTACCAATTACAAAATGTAAACTACAAATGATGCGATTTAAAGCTTCAGAATCTTCTTTTGATCTTGGTACATCTATTTGTAGTGGATTGTCTTTAATTCATTATAAAAGTTTTAAAGCCTCGCCATCTTTAAATCAACTACAAAAATATTATGAGGATATGCTTCCAGAATATATAAAGTATGGAATACATGTAATGGTTTCTCAAAATAGTTTGGGTGAATTAACTGTAGGTGATTCACATGAATATGGATTAACTCATGATCCATTCGATCGAACTAATATCAATCAATTAATACAAGAATATCTTTCAAAATTCATGAATTGTAAAGACTGGCAACTAGTGGAAACATGGAATGGTATATATCCAAAGATGACAGATGACAGTACATATTACTTTAATCAACCTGAAACCAATGTATTTATATTAAATGGTTTGGGTGGCGCAGGTATGACTCTTAGCTTTGGTTTAGCAGAGGAATGTTTGTCTGAAATCGGATAAATAAATTTGTTAAAAACATTTACAATTAGGTAACATTTAAAACACATTCGCATCATATTAGAAATTGAAGTTTGCTCCTCAAACTAACAAAATCCTTTATGATGAAATCTAACTCTTTTTTAAGGAAATCATTGCTTTTTATGCTGATGATTTGCTTAATCCAAACCCAGCTTTTAGCACAAATTCAATCTGTAAAAGGAAGAGTTTTGGATGCTGACAATAAACCAATTGAAGGTGCACAGGTAGTTGTTCAGAAAACAAATGCTAAAACAGTTTCAGATGCAGATGGTTATTTTTCAATTAATTCCAATGAAGGAGATATACTTTCGTTGAATTTAGTTGGGTATTTATCTCAAAATATCAAAGCAACCAATTCTTTCATAGAAATCAAATTATTAGCTTCTTCTAAACAATTAGATGAAGTTGTAGTAACAGCATTAGGTATTAAAAAAGAAAAAAAGAAATTAGGGTATGCATCTCAAGAATTAAAAGGAGATAATCTTACAGTAGCCAGAGAAACCAATGTAGTAAATCAGTTAGCAGGTAAAATTGCTGGTGTAACTGTCGTAGGAAGTAATTCAGGTATTGGAGGTTCAGCAAGGGTAACTATTAGAGGTGAGCGCTCAGTTGATTTAAACAAAAATCAACCTTTATATGTGATAGATGGTGTACCAATTAGTAATTCTATTACAGGTGCAAATGGCAGAGGAAATTTAGAAGTTGACTTTGGTAATGGTGCAAGTTTTGTAAATCCAGATGATATTGAATCTATTAATGTTTTAAAAGGTCCTGCAGCATCTGCTCTTTATGGGTCTAGAGCTGCTAATGGAGTTATTGTTATCAAAACCAAATCAGGAAAAAGCAGCAAGGGTATTGGAATTGAAGTGAACTCAAATGTAACGCTGGATCAAGTATTACGTTTACCTGATTATCAAAATACTTATGGACAAGGAAATGGTAATGGTGGTGCTTTTGCGTTTGTTAATGGCGGGGGAGCTGGATTAACTGATGGTACCGATGAGGGCTGGGGGCCGGCATTCACAGGTCAGTCATATCCTCAATATAATTCTCCAAGAACTTTGAATGGTCAAATTATTCCTTTTTTAGGTGGAGATTTAAATGCCCCAGCTGGAAGTGTAATTACATCAACACCTTGGTTGCCTGATGTTAATGGTGTTTCTAATTTCTTTCAAACAGGAAGAACACTTACCAATAATGTTGCTTTTGTTGGAGCTAATGATAAAGGAGATTTTAGATTATCTTATACTAATTTAAATCAAACAGGAACTGTTCCTAATACAGATTTAAAAAGAAATACCATTTCATTTAGCGGTGGTTATAATTTATCAAACAAATTTAGTGCAAGAGCTTTTGTTTCTTATATCAATAGCGAAAGTAGCAATAGACCTTCTATTAGTTATGGAACTGAAAGCATCATGTATTTATTTAACTGCTGGTTACCTAGATCGGTTCGTTTAGAAGACATGAAAAGATTATGGCAACCTGGTTTAGATAATAGAAGGCAATTTAGTTGGAATTACAATTATCACGATAACCCATATTTAACAGTTACTGAAAATACCAATGGACAAAATGTAAATCGTATTATAGGAAACATAACCCTTAAGTATGATTTAACAGACTGGTTGAGTTTACAGTTAAGAGGAGCCACTGATTTTGCCAGTGAATTAAGAATGTACAAAAGAGGATTCTCAACACAACGTTTTCCGTTTGGCCAATATCGTGAGGCAAGAATTATTACTGAAGAAACCAATACCGACTTTTTATTAAGTGCAAATAAAAAAATCAATAACGATTTTGTATTATCTGGTTCATTGGGTGGTAATCAAACAAGACAAAAAAGTGATTTTAATGAAGCCAATGCTGGTCAATTAAACATCCCAGGAATTTATAAATTAACCAATAATAGAGTACCAATTGATATTGCTCAAACCCTTACAGAGAAAAGAGTAAATAGCTTGTATGGTGCAGCACAAGTTGGGTATAAAAATTATTTATTTCTTGAATTGACAGGTCGTAATGATTGGTCTAGTGCGCTTACCTTACCACAAGAATTAAAAGCCTTAGGCAACGAAAAGAATTCATTTTTCTATTCTTCTGCAGCAGTAAGTGCAATTATCAGTGATATGTTTAAATTGCCAGAAACCATCAGTTTCGCAAAATTAAGAGGTAGTGTTGCACAGGTTGGTAATGACACTGATCCTTTTACTTTTACACAAGCATACAATCCTAGCACTGCTTTTGGTACAGCTCAGATTTATAGTGAAACAGATCGTTTATCCAATTTAAGCTTAAAACCAGAAATTAGTACTGCTTTTGAAATTGGAGCTGAAATTAAATTGTTGAAAAATAGAATTGGCTTAGACTTAACGTATTATCAAAGTAATACGAAAAATCAAATTATCAATATCCCTTTATCACTTACCAGTGGTTATAATACAAGATCTATCAATGCTGGTTTAATAAGAAACAATGGATTTGAAGCAACTTTAAATTTAGTTCCATACATAGGAAAGCGTGATGGACTAAAGTGGATGGTTGATATTAATTTCTCAACCAATCAAAGTAAAGTAATTGAACTTTCTGATGGGTTATCTAATTTAGTAATGGCTAGCAGAAGAGTAACTATCGAAGCTAGGGTTGGAGAGAGAATGGGCGATATGTATGGTATTGGCTTTGCAAGGGTTCAAAATACCAACCCAGCTGGTTTGCATTATGATCCAACTGGTAAAAATGTTGGAGAAATAGTATATAGTGCAGGAAGACCAGTTCGTACTATTGATAGAATTAAATTAGGTAATTACAATCCAGATTGGTTGGCAGGAATTAGTAATACAGTTTTGTATAAAAATTTCAAGTTTTCTTTCTTATTTGATATTCGTAAAGGAGGTGAAGTTTATTCAGAAACACAAACTGTTGGTAGAGAAGGTGGCATCATTACTGAAACACTTGAAGGTAGAGCTGATGGGTATGATTTAACAAAGCCAGGAAATGGTGTTGTTGGAAATGGTGTAATGTTAAATGCTGCAGGCGCTTTTGTTCCTAATGATGTAAGAAGAACTGCAAGAGAATGGCATACTGCCTATACAGGTGGTAGAAATATTGCTGAAGGAGTTGTATATGATGCTTCTTTTGTTAAACTCAGAGAGGTTCAAATTGGATTTACTATTCCTGATAGAGTTTTCAGAAACTCACCATTCAAAGGAGCAACGGTTAGCTTAGTGGGACGTAATCTTGCATTATGGACAAATGTTCCACATATTGACCCAGAAGTTATGTCTTATGCTGGTGGTACCGCTTTACCAGGTATCGAAAATATGTCAATACCTTCTTCAAGAAGTTTTGGTGTAAACCTTAGTTTCAAATTATAAATTCCAAAAAGCAAATCAAATGAAAAAATTTATTTTACCATTTTCAATATGTATTTTTTTGTTAGCAGGCTGTACAAAAGAGTTTGCTGAAGTAAATACCAATCCAAATGTTCCTTCTAAAGTAACTTCAGATTTATTACTTTCTGGAATAATAAAAAGTACAGTAAATGATCAAGTGGGGGAAGCTTGGGGTTTAGGAAACCTTGTAGTACAGTATACTGCTAAAATTCAGTTTGTAAATGAAGATCGTTATTTATGGGGTGAGCGAAATGGCGTTTGGAATAGTGTGTATAGCAATATGCGTAATGTTCAAAATATTATTGATCTTTCTTCTTCATCAACTCCAGTTCAAAATAATTATTTAGGAGTTGCTTTAGTATTAAAATCTTGGTTGTTTTCTTTAGCAACAGATGCCTACGGAGACATACCTTATTCTGAAGCTACTAAAGCTAAAGTTGGCGCTATTTATACACCTAAATATGATACCCAGGAAGAAGTGTATACTGGAATTTTAGCTGATCTAAAAAAAGCAAATGATATACTTGGCACTAGTAATGAGGCAGTTTCCGGAGATATTCTTTTTAATGGAAATATTGGTAATTGGAAAAAATTAGCCAATTCGCTTCGCTTAAGATTATTACTGCGTTTATCTAAAAAGAAATCAGTTAATACCGATATGCAAGCGATTGTTGCAAACGCAACAACAAATCCAATATTTACAAGTAATCTAGATAATGCTGAACTTCGCTACTTAGCGGACGTTCCAGCAAACCAATGGCCATTATATAGTAATAGAGTAGGTTCTTTTGATGAGATCAGAGTAAGTAAAACATTGAGTGATCGATTAACTGCATTAGACGATACTAGATTAAATGTTTTCGGCAGACCTAGTCAACGTTCTGTTACTGCCAATAATCCTAGAATTGAAGGGATACCCAATGGTTTAGGTGATGTTGCTGCACTTAATTTTAATGGAGGCCCACAAGGTGTATCAAGAGTAGGATATAGTTATGCATGTTTGGTTTGTAATGATGTAAATCAAGCGGCACCTATTTCAAATGTTGCAAGAGGAATTATTATGAATTTTGCTGAGTTACAATTTATACTTGCAGAAGCTACTGAAAAAGGTATTATTACTTCTTCAACTACTGCTGATCAATTTTATACTAGGGGCATACAAGCGAATTTTACTTATTATCAATCGATGGTTCCAGCACAGTATAACTTAAATGTAATGATGCCAGCTAATTATTTAACTCAGACTGCAGTTGCTTACACAGGAACAAGTACTGAAAAGTTAAGTAAAATTGCTTTGCAAAAATGGATCTCCCTTGCCTTTAATGGATTGGAAGGATGGTTTGATTGGAGAAGAACAAGAATGCCAGCGGTTGTTCCAGGCCTAGATAATTTAAATAACAATAAAGTGCCAGTTCGTTTTCCTTATCCATTATCTGAACAATCATTAAATGCTAAAAATCGTAGTACTGCAGTTAGTCGACAAGGTGTTGATGATTTAAATACAGAAATTTGGATCGTAAAAAATTAGTCAATTTTAGTTTTATTTAATGAAAATGAAGTGAAATCGATAGTTTCACTTCATTTTCATTAATGCTTGTAAACAAAATCATATGAAAAAAATACTTTATTGTATTCCGTTTTTATTCGTTTTTGGAATTGCAAATGGACAAATCAACCAAAAATTTATTTTAGAAGTTCCTGGAAAAAATGAATTTGCAAAAATGAATGAAAATGGTATTTCGGTATTACCGAGTGGACGATATGTAAGTCCCGTTGGTAAATTCATGCGAATTACCAATGACCCTTTTGGATTGTCTATTTCGCCCGATGGTAAAAAAGCCATCTCACTTCACAATGGAGTATTTACCATAATCGATTTAGCCTCAATGCAATCAGTAAGAGTTCCATCTTATGATAATAAAATAAAATCGCCATTTTCAAATGGTTCTTTTTTAGGAATTGCTTTTTCTCCAGATTCTAAAAAAGTATATTTAAGTGGTGGCGATAATGGCGCTGTAATAGTATATAATATTGAAAACTATTCAGTATTAGATTCAATTTCTTTAAATGGTAAAGTAAATGATGAAATTTTCGATGACAGTTTTACTTCCGATTTAATAATTAACAATGCCAACAATGAGTTATTGGTTTTAGATAGAGGAAATTTCAGGATGGTAAGAATTGATTTGAACTCAAAAAAAATCACTTCATCAATTCGTTCTGGTCGACAACCTTTTGGACTAGCTATTAGCCCAGACGGGAAATATGCATTTATTGCTAATGTTGGTGTATATGATTATCCGCTTGTAAAAGGGATGACAAAATCAAATATAGATTCAATGATGATTCCCTATCATCCATATGGAAATAATACAAACGAATCTATCAATGGTACAATCATAGACAATAAAATGATTCCTGGACTTGGAAGTCCCAATGCAGATGAGGCCATGAGTGTATTTGTAGTTGATCTTTACTCAAATACCGTAATTAGCAAATTTAAAACTGGTTATTTAGTCGGTGAAATGATTGAAGAAATGGAAGTTGTAGGTGGAGCTAGCCCTAACTCAATAGTTGTTGGCAATCAATTTGCTTATGTTACCAATGCCACAAATGATAACATCAGTATCATTGATTATAAAAACAAAAAAATAGCTGGAACTATACCTATTAAAGTAGATCCACTGATTGATAGATATAGAGGTTTGCTGCCATTTGGATTGACCATGAATAAAGCTGAAACCCAATTATATGTTACATTATTGGGTTTTAATGCAGTTGCTGTAATTGATATTCCTACAAAGAAAACCATTGGATTAATTCCTACGGGTTGGGGACCAACCAGAGTTAAACTTTCTATAAATGAAGATGAGTTATATGTTATTACTGCGAGAGGTTTAGGTGCAGGCCCGAATGGCGGAGCTAGTTTTGTAAAACCAATTCAAGGAACTTATATAGGTGATATTCAATTGGGTAGTTTTCAAAAAATTACTATGCCAAATAAAGAACAGTTGAAATTATGGACTGCTCAATGTATTAATAATACTTTTAAAAAGCAAAACATACAAACAGAGGTAAAAAACCCTTTGCCTCCTTATCCTGGTGCTTATAAAAGCCCTATTAAACATATAGTTTATATAACAAAAGAAAATAGAACTTATGATGAGGTCTTTGGCCAATTAAAAGAAGGGAATGGAGATGCTACTCTTGCTAGATTTGGAATGAATGTTGGGTTTAGCTTACCAGATTCGATCAATAAAAAATACAGCCAATTGAACGTTAGTCCGAATCATTTGAAAATAGCTAAACAATTTTCGTTTTCTGATAATTTTTATTGTGATAGCGATGCCAGTATTCATGGTCATCATTGGATGATGGGGGTAATTCCCAATGAATGGGTAGAAGCAAATTCAAGTGTGGACAAAACCGAAAAACTTTTTTCTAAAGCATCTGGCAGAAGATTTCCTGGATCTACTGGTAGTATGGATCCTGAAGATTACGGTGAAATTGGGGGATTATGGGAAGCACTTGAAAGAAAAAAAATTCCTTTTTATAATTTTGGAGAAGCCAATGAAACAGCGCATGTTAGAGAAAACTGGTACGATACAGCAACAGGAGCTGCTCATGCTGTAATGGTTCCTATGCAAAACGCACTATACAAAAATACCAGTAAAAATTATGCAGGGTATAATACAAATATTCCTGATCAATTTAGAATGAACCAATTTGAAACTGAATTCACTAAAAAATGGATTGACGGCAATGAAAAATTTCCTGCTTTAATTACTATGCAAGTTCCTAATGACCACACTGCAAGACCAAGACCTGAAGATGGATACTTTTTCTCCCACTCATTTGTTGCTGATAATGATCTGGCTATTGGAAGAATATTGCATTTTTTGTCTAGAACAAAATATTGGAAGGATATGTTGGTAATTATAACTGAAGATGATCCTCAAGGCGGAATAGATCACATAGACGCACATCGATCTATATTAATGATGGCCGGGCCTTATGTAAAAAAAGGATATACAAGTCACTCACATGCAAATTTTGGATCTATTCTGAAAACAATATATAATGTTTTAGGTGTACCGTATGTAAATCAATATGATGTTACTGCTTCATATTTAGATGATTTTTTTACCAATAAGCCCGATTTCACACCATATTCACTTGAATTAAATGATAATCGAATTTTTGATGTTAATTTGTCTATGAAAAAATATCATCGCGATATAGATTGGAAAAAAATTCTTAAAGGTCCGGCAATGGATAAATTAGAAGACATGAGGGCGAATCATTATCAACAACAATAATTTACTTTGAACTATTTGAAAAGTTGAAATAATGAGGTATTTACTAATTGTATTTCTTATAATTGCATTTAAAGGGTACTCACAGAATATAGAAAAATCGAGCATAAAGGATTCGTTGAACATTTTAGAAGAAGTGATTGTTTCTGCTACCAAAAAAAAATCATCCCTGTTAAACATTCCATATTCGGTAAATATTATTTCTGCTGAAACGATACAAAAATTTCAATTTCGTACTTCTCCAGAATCGCTCATTGGTTCCACAGGAATTTTTTTGCAAAAAACCAATCATGGAGGAGGGTCCCCATTTATTAGGGGACTTACCGGAAATCAAAACCTTTTATTGATTGATGGAATTAGACTCAATAATTCGACCACCAGATTTGGTCCTAATCAATATTTCAATACCATTGATGTTTATGATATAGAAAAAATTGAAGCTATTAGAGGAACTGGTTCGGTACAATATGGGTCTGATGCAATGGGTGGTGTTTTGCAAGTTTTTACTAAGGATTTGGCTTTTTCCAATAATAAAAAATTTAGCGGAAGTATTTATGGTAAAGCAGTTTCTCAGGGTATGGAATATTCCGGAAGAGCTGAATTGGGGTTTCAATCTACCAAATGGGTCATATTGGGTGGGGTAACTGTTAGAAATTTTGGAGATCTCATTGGTGGAGATACAACTGGTAAGCAAGCGCCTAGTGGATATAAAGAACACAATCTTGATTTAAAAGTTAAGTGGAAAATCAATGATCAACTACATTTGACTGTTTTTCATCAGCAAACCATTCAGCAAAATGTTCCTTTATATCATCGAGTTAAATTAGAAAATTTTAATTATTATTTTTTCTCTCCACAACAAAGAATGTTGAATTATTTAAAATTGGATATGAATGGTAATTCTAGCATTTTAAATAAAATCAGTTTTGTAGCTTCTATGCAAAATGGTTTAGAGGAAAGATCGTATCAACGAAGAAATAGCAATATTTTTTTAGAAAAAGACAATGTAAATAATTGGGGATTAACTTTGGATGTACTGTCTTATTTCAATAACAATTGGACAGCCAATTCAGGAGTTGAATATTATGATGACAAAGTTAATAGTGCTAGAACACAAACCAACCCTACCAATAATATTTCTACAATTCAAAGAGGCCTTTATCCAGACAATGCTACAAGTAAGAACTTCTCTTTGTATACTTTGCATCATCTTAAGTTTAACAAATTTATTATAGAGAGTGGATTAAGGTATAATACAATTGCAATAAACATCCGAGATACTGCTGGTGCTAATATTCAATTAGGAGAAGTAAACATAAAACCTTCTTCAATAGTTTCAAATATTTCTTTGTTATATAAGATAACTGATCAACAAAGTATTTATGGTTCTTTTAGTACAGGATATAGAGTTCCAAATATTGACGATATGGGTACTTTGGGTCTTGTTGATTTTAGATACGAAATACCAGCATATAATCTAAAGCCTGAAAAATCCTATAATACCGAAATTGGATTTCGAATGCAAACTAAAAATGTTAAAACATCCATTGCATTTTTTTATATGCATTTGAAAGATCTCATCAATCGAAAACAATTGATTGGTCAGCAAAATGGAGGCTACAATGTATTTGTTAAAGAAAATAATCAAGAATCATTTTTGCGAGGTTTCGAATATGATATTGATTGGCGTATTTCTAAAAAAGTAAATATTTTTACTAATCTATCTTATGTATATGGTCAAAATACTACGATTATTGAGCCGATGCGAAGAGTACCGCCTTTGAATGGTAGATTATTACTCAATTATACTGCTAAACAATTCAAATTACAAATAGAATATTTATCTGCAGGATCGCAAACCAGATTAGCTCAGGGCGATAAATTAGATAACAGAATTCAGGCTGGAGGAACACCAGCTTGGAATATTATCAATATTTATACAAATTATTATTTTGAAAAAAACTCAATTCATTGTGGACTTGGTAATTTATTGAATAAAGATTACCGAACGCATGGTAGTGGAATTAATGGAATTGGTAGAAATCTCTATTTAGCTGTAAGATTTAGTTTATAATACCAATAGCCATTTAGCTCATATAATAAGCTTACCAATTTTTATTTTCACTATCTTGAGTACATAATAATTCATTTATGTCATCCCTGATAGATCAATTAAATACAATGCGCCGTTATTTTGAAACTGGCGTAACTAAACCATACATATATAGGAAACAACAATTACTCGTTTTAAAAAAAGCAGTTGAAGAAAATGAACAAGCTATTTATGATGCGTTGCATGTTGATTTGAAAAAGAGCAAAGAAGAGAGTTGGGTTACGGAGAATGGTTTTTTTATGACTGAGCTAAAAGATACCCTTTCCAATTTAAAAAACTGGATGGAGCCTCATGCAGTCCCTACTAATTTATTGAATCTGCCTTCGAGCAGTAAAATTGTTCAAGAGCCTTTGGGTGTTGTTTTGGTAATTGGACCATGGAATTATCCTTTTCAATTACTATTCACTCCATTAATGGGAGCTATTGCTGCGGGAAATTGTGTGGTATTAAAACCTAGTGAATTTGCACCGGCTACTGCCTCAATAATGCAAAAAATTGTTGAAGCATGTTTTACACCAGAACAAGTACTCTATGTTCAGGGAGATGGTGCAACGGTTATTCCCGAGATGATGAATCATTTTTCTTTTGATCATGTTTTTTATACTGGTAGTACTTCTGTTGGTAAAATTATTTACAAAATGGCCGCTGAAAAGTTAACACCAGTTACTTTAGAACTTGGAGGTAAAAGCCCCTGTATAGTTGAAGCAGATGCTAATATATCAGTTGCAGCTAAACGAATTGCTATGCCAAAATATTCCAATGCTGGTCAGATGTGCGTGGCACCTGATTATGTATTGGTGCATGAAAGCAAAAAAAATGAACTGATAGCCGAATTAAAAAAAGCCATTCCCTCTATGTATGGAGTTGACGCCGCAAACACTGATGGATATGGAAAAATCATTAACGAAAAACAATTCAATCGAATCATTACTTATTTAAGCGACGGCACAATAGTGTATGGAGGAAAATACAATGCAGCTAATTTATTTATTGAACCTACTATTTTAGATGGGGTAAATATTGATTCGAAAATAATGCAGGATGAAATTTTTGGACCAATTCTTCCAATTCTTACTTTCAATACAATGGATGAAGCAAAAGCAATTATTGCGCATAATCCAAATCCACTGGCATTTTATATTTTTACTTCTTCCAATGTAAAAGAGAAAGCATGGATCGATGCTGTTCCTGCGGGTGGTGTTTGCGTAAATGCTGCAAGTGTTCATTTGATGAATCCACATCTTCCCTTTGGTGGCCGGGGTTTTAGCGGAACTGGAGCATATCATGGAAAATACAGTTTCGATACATTTAGTCATAAAAAATCGGTAATGAAATCGCCAACCTGGTTTGATCCGGCATTAAAATATCCACCATTCAATGGTAAATTGAAATTATTAAAATGGATGGTAGGATGAAAAAGTTAATCCTGATAATATTCACTTTACTCATTATTGCAATTGTATTTATAAAACAAAAAGACATGACTTGGAGACAATCCTTATTAAAATCTATATACCCTTTGATTATGTTGAAAGGAAAAATCACCGGAAATAATAAAGGAATAAAACTAAATATTGAATCAGTTGCTCCAATAAAATCTTTCTACGAATTATCTGCAATAAAAAACAATGGAGACACGCTCCATTTTGAAACACTCAAAGGGAAAAAAGTACTCATCGTAAATACTGCCAGTGATTGTGGCTATACGGGGCAGTATGAGCAATTAGAGCAGTTGCATAAACAATATGGCAATCAATTAGTAGTGTTGGGTTTTCCTGCAAATGATTTTAAAGACCAAGAAAAAAAATCGGATACAGATATAGCTGCTTTTTGCAAAGTGAATTATGGAGTAACTTTTCAACTAATGCAAAAATCCAGCGTTATAAAATCTCCGAATCAAAACCCAGTTTTTAAATGGTTGTCTGAACCTATTGCAAATGGGTGGAGTAAATTTCAGCCAACTTGGAATTTCAGTAAATATGTAATTGACGAAAAAGGAGTTCTACAAGGATTTTTTATACAAGACGTGTCGCCACTGGATGTGGCAGTCATTAAGTTATTAAGCAATTGAGCTATTTGTAATTCTTAATTCTTAATTCATCTTTCATAATTCTATATAGGGCAATTCTCGTGGTAATTAATTAACTCAATAGGTGTTCGCTCAAAGCCATATCCAGCATATACTATAGCCACTTCATCTAATACTGCTTCTATCTCAGCTGGGTGCATTAATGTAACTAAGCGTGCACGATAATCTTTAATTCCCGGTAATCCTTTTAAGTAATTCGTATAATGACGGCGCATTTCAAAAATACCCACTTTAGGCCCTTTCCATTCAACTGATCTTTGTAAATGTTTTTTACAAACTGCTACGCGTTCTATTAAAGTTGGCGAAGACATTATTTCTCCGGTTGCTATATAATGTTTGATCTCTCTAAAAATCCATGGATATCCGATGGCTGCTCTCCCTATCATTATACCATCTACACCATATCGATTTTTATATTCAACTGCTTTTTGTGGACTATCAATATCTCCATTACCAAAAATGGGAATATGAATACGAGGATTATTTTTTACTTTGGCTATCAAAGTCCAATCTGCTTCTCCCTTATACATCTGCGCCCTAGTTCTACCATGAATGGCCAATGCTTTAATACCAACATCCTGCAATCGTTCTGCTACTTCTTCAATATTTTTATTGGAATCGTCCCAGCCTAAGCGTGTTTTTACAGTAACGGGTAAGGAAGTGCTTTTTACAACCGCCGATGTTAATTGAACCATTAAATCGATATCTTTTAAAACGCCAGCACCTGCACCTTTTAATGCTACTTTTTTTACAGGGCAACCGAAATTTATATCCAATAAATCTGGGTTTACCGTTTCTACAATTTTAGCACTTAAAGAAAGTGCTTCTTCATCTCCACCAAAAATTTGTATGCCTACTGGTCTTTCATAATCAAATATGTCGAGTTTTTGACGGCTTTTGATAGCATCTCTAATCAATCCTTCACTACTAATAAATTCGGTGTACATAAGGTCTGCGCCATTGTCTTTACATACTGCTCGGAATGGTGGATCGCTTACATCTTCCATAGGTGCAAGCAGTAATGGAAAATCAGGAAGTACTATTTGATCAATTTTTACCATATTGCAGTGTATACCTTTTATCCTTTTTAGGCTTTTTGCCTAAATTGAATTTGCGAAATTACAATCTTATTTTTAAAACAATGAGTCAGAAGTCATTAATGGGATATGGAAGTCAGTTCGGTTTATTGCTTGCATTTTTGGGAGTTTCACTAATTTTAGGCAGTTTCTTAGTGGGTTTGATTGCTTCTCAGCTATTTCATGTGCCCATATTACAGGCCGGAAATGAGCTACTTAAGTCAGAAAATGTTCAAGTCACACGGCTTTTAAATACCGTTGCTACTGCAATTTCTTTCTTTTTACCGGCATTGATTGTTGCGAAAATGAGTAGCACAACTCCTATGAAATCTCTAGGATTTAACCAGACTTTTTCTTTTAAACAAATTGGGTTGGTCTTGTTTATTACTTTTGGTGGCTTGTTTTTAAGTGGATCACTTGCTGCGTTAAATGAAATTATTCCTATGTCGGCTTCCTTCATAAAAAAAGCCAGAGAACTAGAAGCTACTTATCAAGCTGCTATGCTCTCTATGGCCACTATGAAAAATTTCAGTGACTATTTTATAGCTTTATTGGTAATTGGATTAACCCCTGCCATTTTTGAAGAGGTATTGTTCAGGGGAAGTATGCAAACTATCTTGATTGGATGGTGTAGAAATCCTTGGTTAGGAATTGTTTTTACTTCTATTATTTTTAGTGCAATTCATGGTTCTTATTTTGGTTTTTTACCAAGAATAGGATTGGGAATTATATTGGGCTTAGTATATTATCTTAGTAAAAATTTATGGCTCTCTATTTTGATGCATTTTTTAAACAATGCAGTTGTAGTTACTCAGATTTATTATTTAACAAAAATGGGAAAACCGATTAAAGAAGCCATGGAAGAAAGCATGCCTATTTGGGTTGGAGCTATTGCAATAATCGGATTGGTAATTGTTTTTCGTTTATTTAATCAAGTATCAAAACAGGTTCAAGTAAATCATCAATCAAACAATTTATATGAATTCGTGGACTAAAATATTTGCAACCCGAAATATTGCAGAAGCAAGCATTATACAAGGGATGTTAGAAGAAAATCAAATTCCTGTACAACAACTTAATAAACAAGACAGTAGTTATGTAAATTTTGGAGAAATTGAATTATATGTACCACTTGAATTTAAACTTGCTGCTGCTCAATTGGTAGAGCGAAGTTTGTTGAATTGATCTACTTATCTTTACAATCACTCATCCTTTTTCAATGGCATTAAATTTAGCAACACTTAAAACAAGAGCTATTACTGCAATTGTATTTGTGATTATTATGCTAGGAGGCATAATGTGGAATGATTTGAGTTTTAGAATTTTATTTTTTGTAGTTCAAATTGGTTGTATTGCCGAATTAGTAAAACTTATTAGTTTTATAGATCCTAATTACACCAAATTTCCAACCCCTATACTAAAATACCTGGCATTTGGAATACTATATCTTTCCTTTCCGTTTGAAGCATTACGAGATTTGTATAAACACAGCACTGATTTTTTTACTGGTCCAAATTGGGTATTGCCTATGTTAATCATCGCTTCTATTTGGGTGAATGATACCATGGCTTATTTTGTTGGATCACTTATTGGCAAAACTCCATTATCACCCATTTCTCCTAAAAAAACATGGGAAGGAACCATTGGGGGTGCATTACTTGCTATTTTGGTAATTTGTATTAGCGGACATTTTATTGGGAATTATTCTATCTCCCCTTTGATATTAATTTCCGCTACAGCAGCCATTGCTGGCACTTTGGGCGATTTATTGGAAAGTAAAATTAAAAGAATGGCGGATGTTAAAGACAGTGGCAATTTCATGCCAGGGCATGGTGGTTTTTTAGATCGTTTCGATTCACTTTTGTTAGCAGCTCCAGCAGTTTGGTTGGCAATAAACCTTTTTTTATAAGATTTCTGCGTTTTAGGATTTACATTTGCCCATCAATACATGCCAATGACTATACATAGAGAAGGTTACAGAACAATTGCCGTAAGCGCTTTTTTGTTTGGGGTTATAAATATGATTTCATTTAGCTTTTTAAGTAGTCACTTACCTTGGTTGGCTATCGCTTTGTTTATTATTACATTTGGCTTGTTTTTATTTATGGTTTCTTTTTTCAGGATCCCAAATAGGGTACACACCATTAATGAAAATCAAATAATTTGTCCGGCTGATGGAAAAGTGGTTGTTATTGAAGAAATTACAGACGTAGAATATTTTAAAGACAAAAGAATTCAGGTCAGTATTTTTATGAGCCCCGCCAATGTGCATGTGAATCGCAATCCTATGGACGGTCAAGTCACTTATAATCAATACCACAAAGGCAAGTATTTGGTTGCTTGGCATCCTAAATCATCCACCGAAAACGAACGTTGGAGTGTTGCCGTGAAAAATAATCATGGAGAGATATTGTACAAACAAATTGCAGGAGCATTGGCAAAAAGAATCTGTAATTATACCAGCGTTGGGCAAACAGTTAAGCAAACCGAAGAGTATGGCTTTATTAAATTTGGTAGTAGAGTAGATATAATATTGCCTGTTGGAACCAAGATAAATGTAGCTTTAAATCAGGTGGTAAAGGGTGGGGTAACAGTATTAGCTACTTGGTAATCAAATAGTTATAAATTTTAACAGATTTACTATTCATTATTTATTCAGATTCTGTAACTTTCATAAACAATTAAATTAAAACAATCTATATGAAAAAAGTATTGGTATTAGCAACAGCTGCATTTTTATTTTCTGGCGTTGCATTTGCTAGCGGCGATGGTAAGAAATGTGCCAAATCAAAAGAGTGTGGTAAAGAAATGAAAGACTGCAAAATGAAAGATGGCAAAGATATGAAAGATTGTTGCAAGAAAGAAACTGCAACTGCTACAAAAACAACTACAAAATCTACAGTAAAGAAAGCGTAATAATTTAGTAAAAATTTAACCTGTCTGCGCCTTTTGGTCAGACGGGTTTTTTTAGAGAATAGCTTCTAATTCCTTTAAATGATGCACAGTGTATGTTGGTTGAATTTCAACCACTGCATTAATATGATTTACAAAAATTGTATCCATTCCCACATTCATAGCACCTTTAATATCCGCTTCGATATTATCTCCTATCATTATACTCTTTTCAATTTTCGCACTTGCTTTTGCTAATGCGTGCTCAAAAATTTCCTTATTGGGTTTTAAACTATTGCTACCCTCAGAAGTAATAACTTCAATAAAATATGCGTCTATATTACTTTTTTCGAGTTTGTTGTATTGTACCTGCTCAAATCCGTTGGTAATTAAATGCATTTGGTAACCCTTGTTTTTTAAATAAAACAAAATCTCCAATGTATATGGGAACAGTTTATTTTTATTAGGTAGAATTTCTAAAAACTCCAAACCCATTTTTCGAGCCATTTTTTCGTCGGCAATTTTAAAATCTACTAAGGATAACCACATTCTCTTCCACCTTAATTCTTCTTGTTTTAATTGACCTTTTGAATATTTATCCCATAGTCGATGATTGTGGTAACTATATCTTTCAAAAAATGCATTAAAATCAACAATCCCTTTTTCCCCTAATTGGTTGTTGTTATAAATATCTAATATGGCTTCTTTTGAATTGGTTTCGAAGTCCCATAAAGTATGATCGAGGTCAAAGAAAAGGTGTTCGTATTGCATGCAGCGAAATTAGTAGTTTGTTGTTAATAGTCAGGTGAATAATTGAAGAGTAGAAGTTGTATTTTTATAGAATGAATATCATCATTACTGGAGCGTCTAAGGGAATAGGAAGAGCAATTGCAGAACAATTTGCTGTTGATGGGAATACCATTTTATTGTGCAGTAGGGGAGAGAAATCATTGTATGATACAGTTGCCGATTTGCAAACTAGATTTCCCGAATCAAGTATTAAAGGGAAAGTTACTAATATGAACGATAAAGTAGCCATACTTGATTTTGCTGCATGGTGTTTAGATCAGGGAACCCCTGATATTGTAGTGAATAATGCTGGTAGTTTTATTCCTGGTTCTGTTCACAACGAATCTGAAGGTGTTTTAGAAGAAATGATGACCGCTAATTTATACAGTGCTTATCATTTTACAAGAGCGCTATTGCCCGCAATGATAGCAAGATCAAGCGGACATATTTTTAATATCTGTTCTATCGCTTCATTAAATGCTTATGCAAACGGAGGTAGTTATAGCATTAGTAAATTTGCTTTATTAGGCTTCAGTAAAAATTTACGGGAAGAATTAAAATCTAATGGTATAAAAGTAACAGCAGTTTGCCCGGGCGCAACATTAAGTGATAGCTGGGATGGATTTGATATTGATCCTTCAAGAATTATGGAAGTTAATGACATTGCAAAAATGGTATATACCTCCGCCCATCTTTCTTCTATGGCAGTTGTTGAAGATATTGTTATGCGCCCGCAGTTAGGCGATTTATAATCAATAACTTAACATTTCCGTAATCATTTAGTAACGTTTAGGTTACATGGCAATTGGAGTTTTGCTAAACTCCTATTAATGGAAAAACGCCCCCTCGATGTTGTAGTAATGAGCGACCTGCATTTGGGTACATATGGTTGTCATGCTGCAGAAATCGTCAATTACCTAAAAAGTATTCAACCTCAAATATTGGTTTTGAATGGTGATATAATTGATATCTGGCAGTTTAATAAAAGGTATTTTCCTACATCTCATATGCAAGTGATCAAAGAGATCATGAACCTTTTGTCGAAAGGCACAAGGGTTATTTATATTACCGGTAATCACGATGAATCATTGCGAAGATACAGTGACATGCAAATGGGTAATTTTCAACTTACTGATAAAGTAGTGATGGAAATCAATGGAAAAATGACTTGGATTTTTCATGGAGATGTATTTGACGCAACAACAAAAGGCAGTGCGAAGATTTTAGCTAAATTAGGTGGGCATGGATATGATTTTCTGATTCTGATCAATAGTTTTTTGAATTCGTGTTTAAAACTATTTGGAAAAGAGAAAATGAGTTTTAGTAAGAAAGTAAAAAACAGTGTAAAAAAAGCAGTTTCATGGATTGGAGATTTTGAACAAACTGCAGCAGAATTGGCCATCGAAAAAAAATACGATTATGTAATCTGCGGTCATATTCATCAACCACAAAAAAGAGAAGTAATAACTAAAGATGGTTCAGTAACTTATTTAAATAGCGGGGACTGGATTGAAAATTTAACGGCATTAGAATATGCCCAAAACGAGTGGACTATTTTTCAATACAATGAAAAAGATTTTATAACATCTACAGCACCTGTAGTTGCCATGGAAAGAAAACTACCACAATTAAATGTTGTAACTGATGAGATAGCACTATTTATTCATTCGTTAGCGTTACAGTCATGAAAATTTTATACGCGGTACAAGCAACTGGAAATGGTCATATTAGTAGAGCAATTGAATTATTGCCTTTTATTGAACAATACGGCACAGTAGATATTTTTTTAAGTGGCAATAATTGTAATTTGGATGCGGAGCTTCCTATTAAATTTAGAAGTAAAGGAGTGAGTTTATTCTATGGTAATAAAGGTGGATTGGATTATTGGAAAATGGCAAAAGATTTTAGTTTAAGAAGAATTTGGAAAGAAGCAAATAGTTTGCCTGTTGATCAATATGATATTGTTTTGAATGATTTCGATAGCATTACTTCATTGGCATGCGCAATTAAAAAAGTACCTAGTGTTGGATTTGGTCATCAGGCAAGTTTTCAAAGTAGATCTACACCAAGAGCTGATAAAAAAGATATAGCAGGAGATTGGGTATTGAATCATTATGCACCAGCATCTGCTTATGTAGGTTTGCATTTTAAGCAATATGATGATTTTATTCTCTCACCGGTTTTGAAACACAACATCATTAATGCTGAGCCTTCTGATCAAGGACATGTAACGGTGTATCTTTCTCATTATAATGACGCTGTTGTAAAAAAATCATTAGCACCTATAAAGGATATTCGTTTTGAAGTATTTTCTAAAAAAGTTTCACAACCTATAACGGAAGGGAATATCACATTCATTCCTATTAGCAATGAAACGTTTACCCAAAGCATGATTCGCTGTGCTGGAGTTATTACAGGAGCTGGATTTGAAACACCTGCGGAAGCATTGTATTTAGGAAAAAAATTATTGTGTTTGCCTATCAGAGGTCAATACGAACAACTGTGTAATGCAGCTGCCCTGAGAGAATTTGGCGTTACTATTATTGATACAATTAATGATCAATTTGCATGGTCAGTTAAATGCTGGTTGAATGGATTATCTCCAAAGCCTTTGCATTTAACCCATTCTACTTACGAAATTGTACAGCATACAATGGAATTAGCTAGAAGTACAAAACAGGTTTCTCTCGACTTTTTTGAACTTCTTAGTAATGAAGATCTGTTAGTATTAGACTAATTTTCAACATTTCATTTAATATGTCGTTTTTGTACCACTAAACACTTTCTTTTTAGTTGCAATTTCATGGTCTAAAACCTATAATATGCAACGAAAAGAATTTTTAACCAAAACAGCACTCGCATTACCAGCAATTGGATTAATACATCAGGCCATTGCCCAACAATCAATGACCTCCAAAAAAGAACCATTTATAGTAGATGCTGGAAAATCTAGATTTGGCGAAGTAGTAAAATTTTTAGGCGTACATCCAAATGATCTAAAGATCTCTGGTAAAGATACTAGTGGTCAGTTGTCTGTATTTGAATACATAGGAACTGCAAAAGTGGGCCCTACACTACATATTCATTTTAATCAGGATGAAATTTTTACAGTGATCGATGGCAGTTATCGTTTTGTAGTAGGAACAGAAACACATGTGCTAACTCCTGGGCAAACTATTTTTCTTCCTAGAAACATAGCACATACCTGGATTCAATTAACCGAAAATGGGAGGATGATTTATATGCTACAACCGGCAGGTAAAATGGAAGAATTCTTTAGTTTCATGAATAATCTAAAAGAGAAACCTTCTGATGCAGCAATGAATAAAATTCATGCTGCACACGGAATGAAAGTAGTAGGCCCCCCATTAAGTTTATAAATTTTTTGTAGCTTACATTTATCTTATAGCATTTGCTTTTAAAAGATTTCATACCAGCCCCTGATGTACAGGAATTTATTCAACTGTATAGAATCGTACATCTTGTATTTGATGAGGGCGTAATAGTGCCGTCTAAAGCCTATCCGCCAAGGCCCGAGCAATGTCTTGCTTTTTATCCTTTTGATAAAGAAAAGGTTAGTTTTTCTGCTTCTAAGAAAGAAGTGGAAAACTTACCCGTGGTTTTATACGGACAATTCACTGAAGTAACGCATCGATCTATTGGTAACCAATTTTTAGTGGTTCAAATCATTTTTAATCCCGGAGCATTGTATAGGCTTACTGGTATTCCATCTATTGAATTGAATAATCAATATTTAGATGCTGCTACGGTATTTGATGCAAGTATTCATGAGGTGAATGAGCAATTATTTTTTGCAAAAGAGTATCCTCAAATGATCAGTATCATGAACGATTATATAAGAACCTTAATCAGGAAAACTAAAAAATGGGTTTTGCCAATGGATCAGGTTTTAATAAAAATGCTATCCAATCCAAATATTGCCTCTATTGATGCGATAGCAAAGCAAGCTTTTTATAGTAATCGTCAGTTAGAACGTAAATTCAAAGAAAGAACTGGCCTCAATCCTAAAACATTTCAACGTGTAATTGCATTTGATAATGCGTTTAGAATGAAAAATAGTTTCGGCAATAGAGATTGGTTAAGGATTGCAATCGAATGTGGTTACCACGATTACCAGCATTTGGTAAAAGCCTATAAAGATTTTACTGGATTAACCCCTACAGCTTTTCATCAATTAGAGGAAAAAGCACCGGAACGACAATTAGGTTTAAACGAAGGATATTATAAATAATTTATTACATTACTCCTGCTAATAAGATCTGCCAAGCCGCATGGCTATCATTTTTATCAAGTAGTTCAGCCGCAAATAGATGCAGCTCTTTTTCCATTTCATCTGGATTGATGGAATAGTATTGAAAAATATTTTTTAATCGATCATCGTGAAAAGCAGGATCCACATCTGGTATTGAAGTGATATTTGCTAATTGTCCTAAATGGTTACCTGTTAAAAATTTACTATTACGTATACTTTCTGGTAGAGCATCTATTCCAATACCTAATGCTATATTGGGTTTAGCAACTTTAAATAAATTGCTGCTATCTATTTTGCAATACCAATCACCGCCTAATCTAGCTACATGGTTCATTTTGGTTTGATCGATCATGGTGCTATCGCTATTCAAAATAGATTCATCAATATGCATACATAATATTTCTGCAATCACCAATTGACCTGCACCACCTTGATCTCCTAAAGATTTTATTTCATTCACCCTGCATTCTAATTTTATTTTTGCTTCTTTAACCATCGGCGGCTTAACCATGGTAGATGCTTCTTTGGTGAAACCAGCTTTAATAAATTCATCTACTCCTTTTGGAAACTCGCAACTAGATAAACTCATTTGTTGTACCATATCATAATCCACCATATTAACAACACATTCTGGCACTTCCATCACATTTTCTAAACTGTGCTTTAACGTATTATCACGGCCTTTCCGCGAAGGAGAAAAAACAACAATTGGAGGACTTGAGGAGAATAAATTAAAAAAACTGAACGGACTGAGATTTACATTTCCTTTACCATCGATGGTGCTGGCAAAACAAATTGGCCTTGGTGCAATGGCATGTTGCAACCAGGCTTGTTTTTCCATGATATTTAAATCAGCTAAACGAATAATCATATTTTCTTTTTTGCTAGGATAGAAAATTCAACATCATCTTTTACTATGCTATTGCTCAATTTACCAATACCCTCAATTTCCATATCTACAGTATCTCCTGCTTGCAACCATTGCTCGGTGTAATTCGGATCATTCAATTTGCCTGTTCCATTTAATTCTAAAAAACAACCAGTACCAACAGTACCACTGCCAATTACATCTCCTGGATGAATATCCACTCCATAAGCGCAACGTTCAATGATCTCTGCAAACGTCCAATCCATTTGTGCTACATTTCCTTCACTTACTTGAACGCCATTTACCCAACATTTCATAGATAAGTTCCATGCTTTTCCGGTATGTCCTTCTTTGCAAGGCACTTCAAATGATTCTAGTTCGTCTAATGTTACTAAACATGGTCCGATCACTGTAGAAAAATCTTTTCCTTTAGCAGGTCCTAGATTAAGCAACATTTCTTCCATCTGTAATCTTCGAGCACTCATATCATTCATAATCATTAACCCACCTATATAATTATCCGCATTTTCTGCTGTAATATTTCTGCCTTGTTTACAAATAACAATTGCAGCTTCTAATTCAAAATCTAATTTTTCGAAATGATCGGGCATGCATTTTATTTCTCCCGGTCCTTGAATACTGTGATGATTGGTAAAATAAAATATGGGGTATTGATCAAACTCTGGAATCATGTCTACTTTTCTATTTCTACGTGCAGCAGCAACATGTTGCCTAAACGCATATCCATCCCTGCATGATGTTGGAAAAGGAACAGGAGCCAATAATACAATGTTTTCGATAGGTACGCCATTTTCAGTGCCAATTTTCCCGCTTTTTATAGCAGATTCTGTTAGTTGTGCAATTGGAAACATATCTTCCCAATATTGTAAAAATATATTCATACTATTGGGTAGTTCTGGATGCATCAAATCGCAATCGAATAACAATCCATCTACTAAAAAGGCCAATTGATCGCGCCCCTCGGTCATATAAGAAACAAGCTTCATTGTTATTTATTTTATCACACGAAATTAGGTGAAATGGCAGCATTAACGTTTGTATATTTAAAGTATAATTTTTCAATATGATCAAAAAATCGGTTTACTTTATGCTTGCCTCATTTTATCTGTAATTGCTTTTGCCAATCAGGAGAATGATCAAACTGATCCACTTAGAAAAGAAAATTTCTATGAGCAACTTCCGACAATTATAGACCTATTGCGGAAACATCAAGACAAGATTAAACGGATAGATGAGTTATTACAATAATTGAGAAGGCTTACCAAGTTTCTTCTGGTGAGTCTGGTTTTGGTTGTTTGTATTTTTCTCGAGCTAATTTCTTTTCTATTTGCCTTTCAATGATAGCATCTGCAATAAGAACAGCCGCATTGATATCTGTTCTAGTTTCTAATAAATACTTCATTTTTGCCTCATCTACATCAATTCGGTACAAGGCGTATATCAATTTCTCGAAATCATGTACAATCAGATAGTTTACTGTTTGAATTAACTCATCTCGGTTCAACTGGTCAACTGTAGCAATATCTAAATTGTATTCGATCATTTTTACAAAGATTCAATATATTTAAGGCTCCAAAAGTATTTTTATGAAAAGGATTTTTTTTTTATTTCTTTATTTTCTGCTTATCGGGTTAATGGCCTGTCAAACGAATTCGTCTGATCTTCCTGCGTATAAAAATAAAGCATTATCAATTGATAAGCGAATTGCAGATCTACTCAACCGTATGACCATTGAAGAAAAAGCGGGTCAATTAAATCAATTGAATGGTGGAGTTTTTACTGGTCCAGCCTTAAACGACCCTGGTCAAAAAGGGAAAGTGCAAATGGTACGCGATGGAAAAATTGGTTCTTTTTTGAATGTAACTGGCGCAAAAGAAACCAAAGCCATTCAAGAAGTGGCTGTTAAAGAAAGTCGCTTGGGTATTCCGATACTTTTTGCTTTTGATGTGATTCATGGCTATAAAACAATCTTTCCTATTCCATTGGCAGAGGCTTGTAGTTGGGATCTAAAACAGATGGAAATTAATTCAGGAGTTTCGGCAAAAGAGTCTGCTGCTGCTGGTTTACATTGGACATTTGCGCCAATGGTAGATATCAGTACCGATCCTAGATGGGGCAGGGTAATGGAGGGTGCAGGGGAAGATACTTATTATGGATCTTTAGTAGCTGCCGCAAGGGTAAAAGGATTGCAAGGAAACTTAGATGATGCAGCACATGTAATGGCTTGTGTTAAACATTATGCCGCATATGGTGCTGTTGAAGCTGGAAGGGAATACAATCATGTAGATGTTTCCCGTGTGGCTTTATGGAATAAATATTTACCTACTTATAAAGCAGCAGTAGATGCTGGTGCTGCCACAATAATGAATTCATTTAATGTAGTTGATGGTGTTCCTGCTAGTGCCAATGAATATTTAGTATCAGATATTTTGAAAAAGCGCTGGGGTTTTAAAGGATTTGTAGTGAGTGATTGGGGTTCTTTCGGTGAACTAATTAATCATGGTTATGCAGCCGATAATAAAGATGCTGCGATGAAAGCCTTACAAGCTGGCAGTATGATGGATATGGAATCTAAAGTAGTAGTAGAACATTTACCAGCATTGGTAAAAGAGGGTGCAGTAACAATGAAACAGATAGATGAGGCAGTAGGTAGAATACTCTATTATAAATTTAAATTAGGATTATTTGAAGACCCTTATAAATTTTCTGATGAAGCAAGAGAAAAGGAAATTCTTTTTTCTACTGCAAATAGGGCAGAAGCTTTAAAAGCAGCACAAAGTTCAATTGTATTATTAAAAAATAATAATCAAGTATTGCCTTTGAAAACAGCTGGTAGTAAAATTGCCTTGATTGGTTTATTCGCAAAGAGCAAAGAAGATATGTTTGATTTTTGGGTAGCGAATGGTGTTGCCAAAGATGCGGTAAGTATTTACGAGGGGTTGCAAAACAAATTGGGAACGGGAACAATCAGTTATTCACAAGGATATAATGCAGATAATACAACCAATGAAGCACTGATAAGTGAAGCGGTTAGATCAGCGAGTAATGCAGATGTGGTAGTTGCAACCATTGGTTTGAGTGGTAAATTAGCGGGTGAGGAAAGGTCATTGGCCAACATCAATATTCCTGATGTACAAGTACAATTATTAAAGGCATTGCAAAAATCGGGTAAGCCGATTGTTGTTTTAGTAAACAGTGGTCGTCCAATGGTGTTGACTCAAATTCAAGATCTTAGCACTGCAATTGTACAATGTTGGATATTGGGAACCGAAACGGGTAACGCAGTTGCCAATGTATTAACTGGCGCGTACAATCCTTCAGGTAAAACCGTAATGAGTTTTCCTTATGCTGTGGGGCAAATACCTGTTTATTATAATCATTTTAATACCAATCGACCTGCTCCAGATTCTGGTGATGGTGCGTGGAAATCGCGCTATCGTGATATTCCCAATGAACCTTTATATCCTTTTGGATTTGGGTTGAGCTATACAACTTTCACTTATACTGGATTGAAGCTAAGCGATAGTTCTATGGTAAAAAATGGATCTATTAAAGTTTCGGTTAATGTTGCTAATACAGGAAAGTACGATGGCGAAGAAGTAGTACAATTTTATATCAGGGATTTAACCAGTTCTATTATAAAGCCAGTAAAAGAGTTGAAAGGTTTTCAGAAAATTCTGCTCAAAACAGGTGAATCTAAATTGGTTGAGTTTACGCTTTCTTCCAAGGAATTATCTTTTTTTGATGCTGATGGAAAATCAATATTGGAAGCTGGAAAATTCCATGTATTTGTAGGAGGAGATTCTAAAAATACGATGATGGCATCTTTCGATTTGAAGTAGTTTAATATTTCTCTATAACCCCCAAACCAAAAAGGGCGAAATCATATTTAGCTGGATCCATTGGGTCCAGCTTTTTTAAATAGGTAGTTAATTCTTCAGCCGCTTGCCAATCAATTTGTTTCCTTTCCAATAAATTAAATCTTTTAGCAACTCTTGCAACATGCACATCTATTGGGCAAATTAATTGCGAAGGTTTTATTTTCTTCCAGATACCAAAATCTACTCCCTTATTGTCTTTTCTAACCATCCAACGCAAGTACATATTCAATCGCTTACAAGAAGAACCTTTGGCTGGGTTGGAAATATGTTTTTTGGTTCTGACAGGGGCATCATCGAGAGAAAAAAAATATTCATGAAAATGCACTAATGCTTCATAAACTGAAAATGGTGTTTTCCCATTGTTTAAAAAAGCAGCTTCAAGTGAATCATACTTAGCATAGTGTTGTCTTAAAAATTCTATACAGTATAATAAATCGGTGGCATTAAAAGTGCGGTGTTTAAACCCCTCTAATTGTTTCAATTCTTTATCGGAAGCATTCATGCAAAAATTATGAGGTTGCATTTGCATGAGTTGCATCAACTCACGAGACTTATTAATGATGGTAGTTCTATTACCCCAAGCAAAAATAGCCGCAAAAAAGCCGGCTATTTCTATGTCTTGTTTTTTTGAGAATAAATGTGGAATGCAAATGGGGTCTGCTGCAATAAAATGGGGACTATTGTATTCAGTTACTTTGGCATTAAAAAATTGGGGTAGCTTTTGTAATTCATTCATTCGTTATTTCCCAATAGTTTTGTGATAATAGTAATACCTAAATTATCTCCAATTTTATTTTTATTGAATTCATTTATAGCTAAAAATACAGCTTGTTGAGTAATGGTATTTATCGCAATAAAAGTAGAAAAGCCATAAGTGCCACCATTATGCCAAACAATTGGCGCATTGTTAGGGACAGAAAAGATATGCCAACTTTTGGCAATACTTATTTGCGCATTCATTTTAGTTGTAGGGCTAACTATATTTTGAAGAATAAGATCATTTGGATGTGATAGAATATACGACGCGTATTGTACCATATCTGTAGCAGTGGATTTAATACCACCCGCTCCATTTAATCCTTCCATGTTCCAATAAAGCGCCGGTTGTTCCTTATTAAAATATCCAGTACTAATAGGAAGTTTAGTATTTGTTGTTAGTGCTGTATGCTTCAACTTAAAAGACTTACTAATATATTTTTTTAATAGTTGCTCATAAGATTTATCAGATATCATTTCGGCTAAATCACCCGCAAGCCCCATCCCTAAGTTGGAATAATTTACACTCCCAATAGGCTGAATTTTTGCCGATACCAAATAACTATAAAGTTTACTACGCGTATACCCTTCATAAGGGAGTAACAAATTGGTTGGTGTGCCCATATTGCCTGGTAAGCGAGGAAAACCAGCAGTATGATTTAATAAATGAATAAAGCGAATAGCTGCTAGCCCTTTGTTAGCTTGCACACTATCTGGTAAAAATGGAAGAATAAATGCAGTATCGGAAATCTTTTGAGCCTGTAGAACTGATTCTAAAATGTAAGCTGTAAATGTTTTGGTAATGCTGCCTATTTCTAATTGAGTATTTTCAGTAAACTTTTCTTGCTTTTCTACATTAGCCCAACCAGCAGTATAAAATTGTTGCTGACCTTTATTTAAAGTACCAACAATAATACCTGTTATTGATTTGGCAGTTACCAAGCTATCAATTTTTTGTTGAATCACAACCAACTGAGCGCTACTTGTAAAAAGCAGACCAAAGCAAATTCCTATACAAACAATTAATTTTTTCATAAACTATCCTAAAGCTTGATTCAAATCTTCTATCAAATCTTCTGCATCTTCAATACCAACGCTTAATCTGATCAATGTATCACTTAAGCCGTTGGCAATTCTCTTTTCTCTAGGAATAGATGCATGTGTCATAGATGCTGGATGATTAATCAAGCTTTCAACACCTCCTAAACTTTCTGCTAATGAAAATAAATGGGTAGATGATAATACTTTCTTTGCTGCTTCCATACTATCATCCTTCAATTCAAAAGAAAGCATTCCACCAAAATCACGCATTTGTTTTTTAGCAATGGCGTAGCTTGGATGGTCTTCGAAACCACACCAATATACTTTGGCCACTTTTGGATGATTGCGTAACCAATGGGCAATGGTTCTTCCGTTTTCACAATGACGCTGCATTCGTAAGTGTAAGGTTTTGATACCACGTAACACCAAGAAGCAATCCATCGGGCCAGGAACAGCGCCACAACTTTTTTGTATAAAATACAATTGTTCCCTAAGTTCCGAACTATTCATCATTAATGCACCCTGAATCACATCGGAATGACCGCCTAAGTATTTAGTAGCAGAATGCATTACAATATCTGCCCCCATGTCTAATGGGTTTTGCAAATAAGGAGAAGCAAAAGTGTTGTCTACACAAAGTAGCGATCCGTTTGCTTTTGCTATTGCTGAAACTGCTGCTATATCCGTAATATTCATTAATGGATTGGTAGGTGTTTCAATCCAAATCAATTTTGTTTTAGGGCTGATAGCTTTTTGAATATTGGCAACTTCAGTGGTGTCAACATAAATAAATACAATACCCATTTTCTCATAAATTTTGGAGAATAATCTATAAGTGCCACCATACATGTCATTGGCCGCAATTACTTCGTCGCCAGGTATCAATAGTTTGATTACTGCATCGGTGGCTGCAACGCCACTTCCAAATGCTAAACCAAAATGACCATTTTCAATAGCTGCATAAGCTTCTTCCAAGGCTTTTCGGGTTGGATTTTGACTACGGGCATATTCAAAACCTTTGTTTACTCCAGGAGCTTCCTGCACATAAGTAGATGTTTGATAGATGGGCGTCATGATGGCACCAGTTGAAGGATCTGGAGCTGCACCAGCATGGATGTATTTAGTAGCAATTTTCATGGCAATCTTATATTTACTTGTTATTGCAAATATAAGCTGCTATTGCTTCTATAGGGATTCAATTTGAGCTTTTGCAAAATTTTGTACATCATTTAAGAAAGGTATCGCCATAATCGCTATTTCATCATAGTGCTTTATAAATAAATCAAAAGCTTCCTTTGAGCTGTTCAAATGCTTAGCTCTTCTACTTAAACCTTCGAAACTTTTTTCAATTCCCCAGGTATATCGGTAATTGTACAACCAGTTTTGAGATTGCATATAGGGAAACATTGAAGCAAATCTTTCTGGAAAGAATGATTGATTTTGTCCTAAACTATTAAATGTTCTTTGTGTAAAATCCATCCACTCTTGATCTGTATAAATAGTAGCATCAATGGCTAAAAAATGATCATATACCACATCAACAAATGCACCCGCATACAAACGAACCGCAGGTGAGAAGAATTTCTTAATTTCTCTTGTAATTGAATGCTCATCTGTAAACATATCAATTGCACGATGAAGTCGAATACCTTTTTGTATTGATGAAGGGTAATCATACTGTTTTTTTCCCTTAATATAGTCACTGATCATGTTGCCCAATAATACTTCAGGGTCTTCAAACGATAAATAAGCGTGTGCTAAATAATTCATTAATTATTTTACTATTTGATTGATCCAATTGGCAATAAAAGACATTGCTATAGGAGAAAAGGTTTCATCAATTGATTCATAATTTTGTTCAGGATTGTTGCATGTTTGAAACAAGTGATTCAAATTTGGAAAAGAATGAATGCTATAATTTTTATTTTTCCCTTTCTGCAATGCCTTTTCTATTCCTTCTAAGTTTACTTTACTTACTACTTGTATATCACTTTCACCATTTACTGCTAGTATAGGGCATTTAACTTTTTTGAGTGCAACGGAAGGATCTAAATTCATAAAATAATTTAACCAGATTAGACCTCCTTTAAATTGATCTACTACAGCTAAATAGGCTTTGTCGCCTACTGTATTTAAAAATCTTGATTCATCTGATGCAGTATATATTTTTCTCCAATTATTATAAGTACTTTTCATTCCAGTTTTAATACTATCATAATTACTGGACTTTTTTAATTGATTAATCATTTCATTTACAAAATCCGAAGCAATTTTCTCGTCTTCTATACTCAACCCTTTTTTCACAAAACTTCTTCGCATTTGGTATTTAAATATTTCATCTCCATTCACACCAGGGCCAGCTAAAAGGGAGATGAATGCAATATTTTTATTGGTTGATGCTACCATGGGGGCAATCGCACCACCTTCGCTATGACCTATCAAACCAATTTTTTTCGAGTTGATTTCTTTTCTGCTCAATAAAAATTGAATAGAAGTAGCTACATCATTCGCAAAGTCTTCACTTGTCAAGCTTTTTGGATCTGGCCCCAGAGAGGACACACCAGCTCCTCTATCATCCACTCTTAATACGCCAATCCCATTTTTTGTTAAGTAGTCTGCAAGTACCCAATATAATTTATGCCCCAACATTGTACCATCTCTGTCTTGGGATCCGCTACCTGAAATAATAATAACAGTAGGAAAATTGCTTATATTTTTTGGCATTGTTAATGTAGCACCAAAATGTACTGATTTATCGGCGTTATCATATTCTACTTCTTCTATTGAATAATCAAATGGAACTTTTGGAGTTTGAGGCCTTATTTTAGTTGCTGCTGGTTTAGGGATGTCCGATTCTTTTAAACGAACCATTAATAAGATATTTGATCGCATCCCTTGTTTAAAAATTCCAGACAAACTGTCTTTGCCATCCCATTTTCCTATGTAGCTGCTTTGCATTGCAGGTATTAATGCAATAATACTATCGCCTATTAATTTTGTTTCTCCACCTCTGATATCAAATACATTTTGGTCCGGGCTATCAAATATTGATTTTAGTGATGTTCCATTTTGCTGAATATGCATCACAAATAAAATTTTTCTAGGTCCGATATCTATTTTCCCACCCCATGATCCAATTATAGATTGAGCGTTTGCAATGATATTCACTAGAATGATGCAGGTTATGATTATTATTTGTTTCATCGATCTATTTATTTGCGTTGTTTTGTTTTTTATATAATTGATATGAGTAAACTATGGGCACAACAATCATCGTTAATAAGATAATACTAAAAGCAATAATGCCAATTATGGGACTCGTTAACAAAGGGAACAATGCCATCAAAATTCCACCAACTACCCAAACTTTACTCACTAAAAAATGTGTTTTGCGCCAATTGTCTTCATTTTCTAAAGTCCATGGAATTCTGAATCCGATAAAATAATTGGGTTTAATGCTGTGCATGAAATTTCCTAGTACTGCTAAAAATATACCTACTGCAGGGAAAATCAACTTTGCTCCATCAAATTGTTTTGCAATGCTAGAATGGATTATCGTTAATTGAATCAACGACAAGAATAGTAAAACACTCAAGGCAATCTTTTTTAATAATTCTGGAGATTGACCAGCAGCTTTTTTTGGATCTATTTTGTTTGCATATTTTACCAAGAAGTATACCCCAATTCCAACGCAAGACATCATGATGGTAGTAAATATCAATGTTGATTTGTCGCCATAGCCATCTGCTTTTCCCTCAAAATTAAAATGTATTGGAATGGTTTGAGGAAGACTATTGTATATACTATATAAATATCCAAATGGGCAAGTTAATAGGAGTATAACCAATAGCCACTCAAAAGTATTTTTTTTCATAAATTATTTAGATTTATTTTTTTTGAATTGCATCATCCATTTCAACATTTCATCCATTACTGTTGTGTTTAAAGAATAGGAAATAAATTGACCATCTTTAACCCCCTCTACCAAGCCAGCTTGTTTCAATAAATCTAAATGATGCGATATGCTGGGTTTAGATATATTAAAATGGTCGGCAATTTCCCCTGCGTTTAAATCTTTCTCTTTGAGTAATTCCAAGATTCCCCTTCTTGTTGCATCATTCAAAGCCTTAAAAAGTATGTTCACTACATTTATATATTTAGACAAATGTCTAAATACTTTCTCAATTCAAAAAATTAAATTTTTCGATTAAGGTAATTTTTAATCTTTTAGATTGGATAATTGATTAATTGGAATGAAATCTCCTTCTTTTTGTAAGTCTTTGATTAATTGTAATAATCTGTTTACTAATAGAGGACCGCACCATCTTCTGGTATAAGCTGGCAAACCAAATTCATTAATTTCGGTAAACTCCCAAGGATGAAAATACAAACAGAGACATCCGTCTTTGCGTAATGTCTGCACACAAAGTTGCTTAAAAACAAAATAAGGCATATTCTTAAAACTCAACCAGAATAAGGGAATGCGCAGATTGGGAGTAACAGCTGCGGGAACCCTTTTCATTCCTTCATCCATATATTGGGTTCTTGATAAATGTAGATTATTGTATTTACCAGGCAACCATGTTGGATTAACAGAAGAATCATATTGATAGCCTGCCGCTTTTACAGAAGGCATATCAATCACTTTCATTCTAGGCATGCGTAATCCTGTAACTGGTTTCCCAGTAATATTTTCTAACCTTAATCTCGAGTTCAATAGATCTTTAATTACAAATGAACCATGATAATAAGTATGCGATGCGATCTCATGCTGCTCTGATAATTTTTTTATTTCCGATGGAAAATGATCAGCGAAATTAGCTGTGGTAAATAATGTTGTTGAAACTTCATCTAAAATAGGAGCTATAGCATCCAATCCTTTTTTACCAATTGATAATTGGTCAGGCATTTCAATTGACTTACCAAATTCAATCGGAATATCAAATTCCTCTACATCAAAACTCAATAGAATAGAGCGGTTCATTAAAGCAAATTGGTTTCTTTAACGATATAATGTGGTCTCTGTTTACTTTGCATAAATAGTTTCCCCAAATACAAGCCAATAATCCCCAAAATCATTAATTGTAAACCACCAAAAAATGCAATGGTAGCAATCATTGAGGCCCAACCAGATACCACATGACCATAGATAAAACTGATCAATATATAAGGAATATATAACAAAGAAAATAGGGAAAAGAACAATCCCAAATAAGCCGCGATATACAAAGGTTTTGTACTAAATGAGGTAATGCCCTGCAATGCAAAACGTATCATTTTCTTCACGGTATATTTTGATTCTCCCGAACCTCTTAGTGCAGATGTATATTCAATGCCAATTTGATTAAAGCCCATCCATTTAATCAAACCACGCATAAAAATATCTGATTCTGTAAATGTGCGAAACACTTTCACTACTTTATGATCCATCAATCTGAAATCTGCCGTTCCTTGCTCCAATTCAATATCAGATAAATTATTGATGATATTATAGAAAAAATTAGAAGTTTTCTTTTTAAGGTATTGGATGTCTTGGTGATCGTTTCTAATCGTATAAACAATATCATACCCTTCTTCCCATTTTTTAATTAAAGTGGGCAACATTGATGGAGGATGCTGTAAATCTCCATCCATCATAATTACTGCATCGGCATCTGTTCTATCCAATGCGGCTTTCAATGCATTTTGATGACCAAAGCTTTTGGTTAAGGAGATATAAAAAATATAATCGGTATTGACAGCCTGATCTTTGATATATTCCAATGTTCCATCAGTGCTACTGTCTTCTACAAAAATGATAGAATAGGTATAACTCAAAGGCGTTAAAGCCTTTTTAATTTCATCAATTAAAATTGGCAAATTACCCCGCTCATTCCATACAGGAACAATTATCGAAATGGTTTTTGGTGCTTCTGGGGACTGCATAGTTGAATGGCTGTTGTAGAACAAAGCTAAAACTTATTTCCTATGCCACCAATGCGATGCTAAACAGTGATTTTTAGCTTTTAGCCAATAAGATTACTCTACTCAATCCTTCTTGCATGCTGATTTTTGGCGCCCAATCTAATATTTTTGCTGCTTTTGTAATATCTGCAATGGTATCCATTATTTCAGCTGTTCTGGTTTCATTGCTACTTGAAATAGGGTAATTGGTTCCTGCAATATCCTGAACCATATCAATAATTTCTTTTACAGAATAACTAATACCCGAACCAATATTAAAAATATCAAAATGGTCAAGATGAATGCATTTTATGATTGAATCAATAAAATCATCTATGTATAAATAATCTCTTTTGGGTACTAAGTCTTTTACATGAACTGATTGCTTATTCAAAACTTGATGAATGATTTCAGGAATTAAGAAGGAGGGATTTTGGTTGCTTCCATAAATATTAAATGGTCTCAAAATAATGGTATTCACTCCATAAGAATCGGCATAAAGCCTGCAATATTCTTCTGCAGTTTTTTTAGACAATGCATAAGGATTGGGTGTAAATACCGGCGCTTCCTCGTTAATAGGTTGCGTTTTGGCATTTCCATATAAATAAGAGCTGATGTATACCATTCTCGCCTTATTATTTTTACAGTACTCTAATGCTCTAAGTGTTCCAAGGGTATTGGTTGCTAAAAACAAATCAGGTTTTTTCCAACTCTCGGGTACAAATGTTCTAGCTGCTAAATGTATAACAGTGTCAGCTATAGGCACTTCTCCCCATGTAGCAATTAATGAAATATCACCATCATTACTTGTTAAAGTAAATACCTCATGGCCATGATTAATTAAAGCTTCACATAGTAATTTTCCAATAAAACCACTTGCACCCGTTACTAGTATTTTACTCATACATTATTTTACTTTTCAACTGATCAAATTGTTCAATGGCTTCAATATAATCATCAGGTCTTCCAATATCTAACCATAGACCCGTAAAAGTATTAACTGCAACCGGTTCTTTTTTATCTAATAATGCTAACATCAATTGATCGAAACCATAAGGCGTATTATCTGGAATAAATGGAAGTACTTTTTTATTGAGCATATAAATTCCCATACTCACTTCATAAGTATTCTTTGGTTTTTCTTTGAAGCCAGTTAATTGACCTGCTTCGGTTTGAAGTACACCATAATCAATCATCTCCTCTCGTAAATGCGATGAGATAGTAAAGATGGCACCACTCTGTACATGTTTATCGTAAAAGTCGGCGTAAACAATATCTGTTAAAATATCTCCATTCATTACCAAAAAATGATCCGGCAAATCAGGTATTAATTTTAATGGCCCCATGGTACCCAAAGGTTGATCTTCTAAAGAATAATGAATAGTAATTCCCCATTTAGAACCATCACCAAAAAAAGCCTTTATGAGTTCTGCTTGGTGATTTACTGCAAGGGTGATATGTGTAAATCCTTGTATAGTCAATTGTCGAATAATCACTTCTAGTATGGGATACTCGCCAATTGGCATTAATGGTTTTGGAAGTACCACTGTATAAGGGCGTAATCTTTTTCCTTTCCCTCCGGCTAAAATAACTGCGTGTTTACCCATGGTTGTATTTAAATATTATATGTATCGGTTTTGTATCGAGCTAGATTAGAAGGTTGTGTAAACCAATCAATTGTTTTTTGCAATCCTTTTTTAAAACCTTCTAAACCGCCATATGCTGGCTCCCAATTCATTAAACGTTTTGCTTTATCATAACTAGCAAATAATCTTTCTACTTCACTTTTTTCAGGGCGAAGTCTTTCGGGGTCTAAAACGAATTCCACTTCTTGGCCCATTAAAGATGCAATCAATTTTGCAGTATCTAAAATAGAGATTTCAAAACCACTTCCTATATTGGTAACTGTTCCATTAACAGCTTCGGTTTGCATGGCTTTAATAAATCCATTGGCAGTATCTTCTACATAAGAAAAATCTCTTGTAGGACTTAACGCACCTAGTTGAATGATTTTTTTTCCTGCAGCAATTTGAGAAATAATGGTTGGAATTACTGCTCTTGCAGATTGCCTGGGTCCATACGTATTGAAAGGCCTTAATACTGCAACAGGCGTATTAAATGAGGTATAAAATGATAACGCAATTTGATCTGCTCCAATTTTACTAGCCGAATATGGAGATTGCCCTTGAAGCGGATGATCTTCTGTTATCGGAACAAATTGAGCAGTACCATACACTTCGCTGGTTGATGTTTGTACAACTTTTTGAATACCTAATTCTTTAGCAGCCTGCACTATATTCAGTGTTCCTTTAATATTGGTATCGATATAGGTATCTGGTGAATGATAGGAATAAGGGATAGCAATCAAGGCAGCTAAATGCAATACAATATCGCATCCTTTCATGGCCGTTTTTACACCGTAAGGATCTCTGATATCGCCAGTAAATACTTCAAATTTTCCTTTTACAGT
>JANOQC010000194.1:0-7685 GCA_031422175.1 Sphingobacteriia bacterium
TTAACGCTACATCATCTAAAAATGGTCATTCGCCATAATTTATGTTCCTCTCAATCCCTTATGAATTTTTATTATTGAATTATACTTCCATATTTTGACTTTTTACTTTTGACTTTTGACTTTTTACTTCCGCCGGTATCAACTTAATAATCCCAACCCCATCCAATCCACACATCAGTATATAAGTCAAATCAAACTCAAACCATTTCTTGGCAAAATTGGCATCGTCTTTTGCATAATGGTGATTATTTTGAAACAATTCACCCATCAATAAAATACCCCAAGGTGAACTGTTTTTAGATTGATCCCCATTATCAAAATTACTATAACCATATTTATGGCCGCACCAATTCACTACAGCTCCTTGTATTGGTCCCATTAAAAAATGAATGGGTAATAATAAATACCACCAAGCATTGGGTGCGAAGAAATAATAAAATGCAACATATCCTGCCATGAAAATTATTCTTGTAATAGGATGATGACCAAATTTATCTAACTTATCCCAAACAGGTAAATAGTCTTTGGTAAACTGAGCATCTGGTAAATTTTTTCCTGTTAAAAATCCTCTGAAAATATCAATCGTACTCTTCATCATTTGATAAACATCAGTAAAAAAATGTGGAGAATGTGGATCCTTTTCTGTGTCACTATACACATGGTGCATACGATGCATTACTCCATAAGCTCGAGGTACTAAAAAGGAAGAACCTTGCACAAACCAAGTTGTTAAATAAAAAAATCGTTCCCAGTTTTTACTGGTTGTATACATTTTGTGAGATGCAAAGCGATGCAGAAAAAACGAATGAAAAAACAAAGACAAAAACCAATGTGCTCCAAAAAAAATGAGTATCGCCAGCATCGTTACTTAATTAAGCTTTTAAAGGTAGTTGATAAACACTACAAAAACACTTTATTCAACAACATTCAACTTATTGTTGAAAATACTTAAACAACACCCGTAAACTGTTTCAAAAACCGAACATCGTTTTGAGAATACAATCGCAAATCATTCACTTGGTATTTAAGCTGGGTAATTCTTTCTACCCCCATGCCAAAGGCAAAGCCAGTGTACTTATTAGCGTCAATACCAAAATTTTCCAACACTTTTGGATGCACCATTCCACTACCTAAAATCTCAACCCATCCGGTATGTTTACAAATATTACAACCTTTTCCTTCGCATATCAAACAACTAATGTCCATTTCGGCACTTGGCTCAGTAAATGGAAAATAACTTGGCCTAAAGCGCACTTTCACCTCTTTCCCAAACATTTCTTGCACAAAGAAATATAGGGTTTGTTTTAAATCTGCGAAGCTTACATTTTCATCAATATACAACCCTTCTACTTGATGAAAAAAGCAATGCGCTCTTGCACTAATGGTTTCATTTCTATATACCCTGCCTGGGCAAATCACTCTAATGGGTGGTTTTTGGTGTTCCATTACCCTTGCTTGAACACTGCTGGTATGAGTTCGCAATAACCAAGTTGGGCCATTTCCATCAGCTGGTTTATTTATATAGAAAGTATCCTGCATGTCTCTGGCAGGATGGTCTTCAGGCAGATTCATGGCGCCGAAATTGTGCCAATCATCCTCAATTTCCGGACCCTCTGCAACTACAAATCCCAATCTTTTAAAAATGGAGACCATTTCGTTTTTAACCAAGGTCAAAGGATGTCTGGAACCTACCGATACAGGATCTCCCGGCAATGTTTGATCCATAGACGGGAATTTATCTGAAACGGCATCATATTGTTCATTATTGGTTTGTAAAGCTTGGTACTTTGCTTCTGCAAAAAGTTTGAACTCATTCAATATTTGTCCAAAATGCTTTTTTTGATCATTGGGTACATTTTTCATTTCACCCATCACAGCTTTCACTAAACCCTTGGTTCCCAACCATTTAATTCGAAATTGTTCTAATTCATCGACTCCATTAGCCGAAAAACCATCTATTTCTTGCTTATACTGCTCTATTTGATTCAACATCTGTTCCATTATGCGAAGATAAAAACTAGATTCCGTTGGGTGAAAAATGATTTGAAGCTCCCTACAATGCTTATATTTGTTGCTGTATCAAGCAATATTACATGGATTATAATACAAGTAGAAACTTTTTAGGAATGAAAGAATATGGCCGCCACGTTCAAAAAATGGTGGAATATGTGCTTACTATCGAGGACAAAGATAAACGCCAACAACAAGCACAAGCGGTTATTGAACTGATGGGATTTTTAAATCCTCACTTGAAAAATGTAGAAGATTTTAGGCATAAATTATGGGACCATCTTTTTTTTATCAGCGATTTTAAATTGGATGTAGATAGTCCTTACCCTATACCCACAAAGGAAACATACAAATTAAAACCAGATCCTCTGCCTTATCCAAAGCGTCATCCAAAATATGCGCATTTGGGTAAAAATTTAGAAGTGGTTATAGATAAAGCGCTACTAGAGGAAGACCCAGAGAAAAAAATAGGGTTTGCCAATGCCATTGCTTATTACATGAAATTATCCTATAGTACATGGCATAAAGAATTGGTTCATGATGATGCTATCCGTTCGGAATTAAATAGCATTACAGGAGGTCAATTGGAATTCAGTAACACTCCTTATATAAAACACCGTAATCAGAATTTTGTGAGTGACGATTATCCACCTGCTCGAAGTGGTGGAAGATGGCAACAGAATTTCGGAGGAAGAAATAATCGCCCTGGCGGAAACGGTGGAGGCCAGCAACGCAATAACGACAATCGCAATGCTGGCAGAAACAACAATCGCCCGGGAGGAAGTACCGGCGGTCAACAACGCAACAATGATAATAGAAGTGGAGGCGCTCCTCGTAATGATAGAAACACAGGAGGCGGATTTAAAAAAAGATATTAACTTTTAATGAGCAGCTTCGAAGTAATCGGTGGGAAAAAATTAAGTGGTGCCATTGTTCCACAAGGTGCAAAAAATGAAGCATTACAAATATTATCTGCAGTAGTATTAACTGATCAAGTAATTACCGTTTCGAATATTCCCGATATTTTGGATGTGAATTTATTAATTGAATTATTGGGAGAGATAGGTGTAAAAATTAATCGCATTAGCGCTGATACTTATCAGTTTCAAGCAGATCAAATTGATATTAATTTTTTATCTTCAGAAGCATTCAGAAAAAAAAGTGGAAGACTAAGGGGCAGTGTAATGCTTGCTGGTCCTATGTTAGCTAGATTTAAAAAAGCCTATATACCTAAACCAGGTGGAGATAAAATAGGAAGAAGAAGATTAGATACCCATATTATTGGGTTTGAAAAATTAGGCGCTACTTATGCCTATGATGATGCATTGGGTTGTTTTACTTTATCTTCCGATCAATTAAAAGGAACATTCATGTTGTTGGATGAACCTTCAGTAACAGGTACAGCCAATATAGTAATGGCTGCAGTTTTAGCAGAAGGAATTACCACTATTTACAATGCAGCTTGTGAACCCTATTTGCAACAACTTTGTAATATGCTCAATCGCATGGGAGCAAAAATTACAGGCATTGGAAGTAACTTATTAACTATTGAAGGGGTAAGTAAATTAATCGGAACAACTCATCGCTTATTGCCAGACATGATTGAGATAGGCAGCTTTATTGGATTGGCCGCCATGACCCAAAGCGAAATAACTATTAAAAATGCTGGCGTAGCACATTTGGGAATCATCCCCGAAAAATTTAGGCTACTGGGTATACAATTTGAAATAAAAGAAGATGATATTTATATTCCTGCTCAAGAAGATTATACCATTCAAACTTTTATGGATGGAGGAATTTTAACCATCTCCGATCATCCATGGCCAGGTTTTACACCTGATTTACTAAGTATTGTCTTAGTAGTTGCAACACAAGCAATTGGTAGTGTTCTCATTCACCAGAAAATGTTTGAAAGTCGTTTGTTTTTCACAGATAAATTAATTGATATGGGTGCGCAAATTATTTTGTGTGATCCGCATCGAGCAACCGTAATTGGGTTAGGTAGAAAAAATAATTTAAGGGGCATAACCATGAGTAGCCCTGATATTCGTGCAGGACAAGCATTGCTTATTGCAGCTTTAAGTGCTGAAGGAAAAAGTACTATTCAAAATATTGAACAAATAGACCGCGGGTACCAATTTATCGATAAAAGATTACAAGCACTTGGTGCAGACATTGAGCGAAAATAATTTTCAAAAAAAAGCGTATATTACTGTGGAATAAAACGCCTATTATGAAAAAAGCATTTCGTATTTTTTCGATATTGCTGTTATTAATTATTGTAACAGTAGGCGCTATTGCAGCCTATATCAGTTTTGTTTTACCAAAATCAAAAAAGCCTGAAGATTTAAAAGTATCACTTACAAGTGATAGAATTGAAAGAGGTAAATACCTAGCCAACCATGTAGCTTTATGTGTAGACTGCCACTCAACTCGCGACTGGAGTAAATTTGCAGCACCAATGATTGCGGGTACCGAAGGAAAAGGAGGAGAGCTATTTAACCAAGAAATGGGTTTTCCGGGTGTTTTTTATTCCGCGAATATTACCCCTGCAAAACTGAGTAATTGGTCGGATGGAGAAATATTTAGATTGATAACAACTGGTGTAAATAAGAAAGGGAAAGCCATGTTTCCTGTGATGCCTTATTTAAATTATGGGAAATTAGATAGAGAAGATATTTATGATATTATTGCTTATGTCAGAAGCTTACCCGCAATTGAAAATGAGGTAAAAATATCTAAGGCTGATTTTCCAATGAATTTAATTATCAATACAATGCCTCAGCACGCAGCGTTTTCTAAGAAACCTGCACCTTCAGATTCCATCTCTTACGGTAAATACTTGGTAACTATGGCAGCATGTGGCGATTGCCATACTCCTTTCGAAAAAGGAAGTTATGATGAATCAAAGAGATTAGCAGGTGGAAGAATGTTTCCTTTGCCATCAGGAAAAATTTATTCGGCTAATATTACTCCAGATTCAAGTGGTATTGGATCTTGGACAAAAGAACAATTTATTGCACGATTTAAATTATATGCCGATAGTAATTATAAATCTCCAACCGTAAATATGGCTGCTGAATTTAATACCATTATGCCTTGGACAATGTATTCAGGTATGAAAGAATCAGATCTTTCTTCGATATATGCATACCTGCATTCATTAGAACCAATTTCTAATACTATAGTAAAATTTGTAAAAAAATAAAAAAACTCCTAGCTTTCTAGAAATGCTGGGAGTTTTTTTTTATTTAATTTGGTTATTAAGTTACTTCATGCAGCTAATTTTTTATCTCCTTCATCAACTCTTTAACAGCTGCTTCTAATTGTTGGTCTACCCCTTTCTTTACTATTTCATATTCATTCATCAACTTAATATCTGGCTCGGTTTGACGATTTTCTAAATATTGACCACTGATATTTTTTACTCCCACAGAAGGTGCTCCCCAACGAATACCCGTATCCATTAAAGACTCCCATGCTGCAAAAGTACAAGTACCTGGCACTGGCATACCCACCAATTTATTTACTTTTAATTCTTGCACCATAAAAGCGTAACAATGTCCATCACTATAATTGGCTTCATTGGCAATAGAGATACTTGGTTTGGTCCACTGAAAATTGGGTTCATATCCATTGCTTCTTACATCGTTGGAATAATTCATGAATTTCTTTCCGCTTAAGAACACCGCTAGGTCTGCAACAAGATCGCCTCCTCCATTGTTGCGTGTGTCAACTACAACTGCTTTCTTATCGAAGAATTTTCCCATAATATCTTCGTACGTATTTCTGAATGCCCCATCATTCATACCCGGAATATGCACATATCCCAATGCGCCATTGCTCAATCGCTCTACTTCATCTGCGTTTCGTTTTACCCATCTTTTATACAACAATCCATTTTCTTCTCCTCCAGCAATTGCTTTGATAGTAAGCTCTCTTTTATCAGCTCCATCAAGTATAGATAACAATACGGTTTTACCAGCTTTGCGATTTAAATATTGTGCAAGGTCTTTATCAGCAGTAACCGCTTCTCCATCGATGGATTCTATTATTGCTCCTGCTTTAATATTTACACCTGCTTTATCCAATGGACCATCTTTAATAACTTCTTCTATTTTTATTCCTGCGCCTTTATAAGTTGCATCATAAAATGCACCCAAAGAAGCGGTAATGTCTCCATTTGGATTAATGCCACTATAACTGCTTCCACTATGACTTACATTCAATTCGCCTAACAACTCCGCCAACATTTCACTGAACTCATAATTATTTCCTATGGAAGGAATGTATTTTTCATAATCGGATTTATAACTATCCCAATCAATTCCATGATAGGTTTTATTGTAAAATGTTTTTTTGGTTCTTCTCCAAACATGATCAAACATAGCTTGACGTTCTGCATTTGCATTCACCATCATTTCTCCATTGATGCCTACTTTGTCTTGTTTGCTTGTTGCAGGATCTAATTTAATAATGCCGCCATCAGTACTGATGAAAATACTTTTCTGATCCTTATCCCATGCCATACTAGCTCCACCAGCATTCAATGGTACCAACATTTTGGTTTCTTTGGTTCTAAGATTGGTGGTCCATAAATTCATTCCTTTTTCAAAACGAGCTAAATAATATAAAGTCTCTCCATCTTTACTTAATAATGCATCACTCATACTTGATGAATGAATGGTTACTTTAGATTTACGTTGAGACAATCCCTCCCACTCTATTACCACACTGTCTTTTATTGCTACTTTTTTCTTACTAGAATCCGCTTTTACTTTATTCTCCTCTGTTTCTTTTACTAAAGCAAATTCATCTTTTGTTAATTTAAAACGATCAAATGATTCCTGTGTAAAGAACATCATGTAAGCATCACTTTGAGCACCACCACTCATTGCAGCGGCTCTTAATCCATCTCTATTACTTTGCCACAACATGGCTTTACCACCCAATACCCATTTAGGACGATAATCATTAAATCCACTTTCGGTAATATTCATTACTTTTTTTCCATCTGCACTGGCCAATCCTACTTCTCCAACAGCACTGCCTGGAATAGAATAATCAAATAACAACCATTTGCTGTCTGGGCTCCATTGATAATATTGGTCGTTCTCTACAAAAGCAAAAATTTGATTACTGCCTAAAATAGTTTTTGATTGTTTTGAGGCAATATTATAAACACGAACAGTATTTCTATTTTCTACAAAAGCAAATTCTTTTCCATCAGGAGAATACAATGGTTGTGTATTGTCGTTGGTATTTTCTAGTAGGGCTGTTTCTTTAATTAATGTTGAAGCATAAAAATAGGGTTCATCTGAGCGAACAATTTTAGATTCGAACACACTCCATTTGTTATTTCTTTCTGATGAATATATAATTGACTTACTATCAGGAGAAAAACCAACACTGGTTTCTTGTTCTGGTGTATTGGTAATTCTTTTAGTTACGCCTCCGTCTACACTTGTTACAAATACTTCACCTCTAAAAACAAATGCTACTTCTTTACCATTAGGCGCTACACTTATTCCACTTCCAGTGGCAACACGAATTACTTGTTCGTCATTTTTTCTATTATCTGCTAAAATATTGATAGCTAATTTTTTTGCGCTTGACCCAGCTTTCATGGTATAAATTCCACCATCATATCCAAAGCAAATAGTGCCATCATTAGA
>JANOQC010000195.1:0-7830 GCA_031422175.1 Sphingobacteriia bacterium
TCGGTTCGACCCCGATACTCTCCACATAAAATAAATAGGGTTTCAATCAATATTGAAGCCCTATTTTATTTTATTATTAACTCTAATTAATCTTTAAATCACTATCTATCCTTCCTTGATTTTTACAATCCAAATCAACTATATTCGCTTAAACAAATAAACCTTTATGAAAGTTTTTTCAACTATTGTATTAATGACATTGTCTCTAACAATGTTAAATGCCCAAGCATCCAAAGAAGTTTTTGAAGCACCCAACTTAAAAACTGAAATAGCAGGCCATAAGACCATTGCTATATTACCAATAAAGATGACCATTTCATATAAGAAAATGCCAAAGGATTTTAGTTTAGAAGGAAACAAACTTGAAGAACAAAAACAAGGATTAGCAATGCAAAGTGCTATGTATACCTACTTATTAAAAAAATCAAAAGACTATACTGTAGCATGCCAAGATGTTGAAAATACTAATATTCTTTTAAAAAATGCAGGACTATTTGATAAGTTAAGTGAAACTTTAAAAGACTCAATATGCAAAGTTTTAAAAGTTGATGCAATTATTACAGCAAGTTATGCATATGAGAGAACTGGAAGTGAAGCAGGAGCAATAGCGAAATCAATGCTTTTTGGTGTGGGTGGTGGTGTAGCTTCAGGGCTATTAACAATGACAATATATAATGGCAAAGACGGTACTATGTTATGGCGTTTTACAAAAGAAATGAGTGAAGGAGCTTTTTCAAGTGCCAATGAAATGGTTGAGAGAATGATGAGAAAAGTTTCTAGAAATTATCCATATGATAAATAATTAAACAAAATAGCCGATAAGTAGTATTCAAGAGGTCGTCGGTTCGACCCCGATACTCTCCACTACAAAAAACAGGCTCACAGTAATGTGGGCTTTTTTTATACCCTATACAAATGTAATTTATTTAGATGATTAATAGCAATGAAGCAGAATAAAATAGTATCTTGGAATAAGAAGTCTCCATAACTTAAATAAACAAACTTTTGTGTGCCACTTTTAAACCACTATTTAAAACTTCAAAAATAAATCAGATGAAAAGTTTTACATTTTTCCTAATGCTAATAAGTACTTTTTGCTTCAGTCAAGAAAAGAAAATTCAAAAAATAGCATCAAAAGTTTCGATTGAAAGTTTAAAAAAGGATCTTTACTATTTGGCAAGTGAACAATTAGAAGGTCGGGATATGGGTAGTCGCGGAGATACTTTAGCTTCTGAATATATTATGAATAGCTTTAAAGAAAATAATTTGGTGGCCCCATATAACAATGGGACAAGTTTCTTTCAAGCGATATCTTTTTACAAAAAAATTCTTGGGCAATCAGCATTGATTATTGGGGATAAAAAATTTGAAAACCGGAATGGTTGGAACGTTTCATTGCCGAATACTGAATCATTTAAGTTAGATGGACTTTCCGTTGTTTTTGTAGGATATGGTATTGAAAATAGCAAGTATAATGATTTTTCTAATATTGATGTAAAGGGTAAAGCGGTTCTACTCTTCGTTGGTCAACCACAAGATAGTGCTGGCAACTACTTATTATCAGGTGATAAGCTACCTGCAAGAATCCCATCTCCAGCTAACCTTCTAAAAGAAAAAGGTGCTGCACTTATTATAATGTACAATAAACTTATACCAGATGCATTTTTTCAACAAAAAAATCCATTGGTTTCTTTCTCTAGAAATCAAACTATTCAGAATTCGAATGTGCCCAGTATTTTTTTATCCGAAGGAATAGCTAATACGCTTTTATCAGCTTCGCATAAAACAATTAAAAGTTTGGAGCAAGAAATTACTCAAACACTTCGGCCCCAATCTTTTAATGTAACCACAAATGCTAGCATCCATATTAAAATTGATCAATCGAAAGAAACAGCACCTAATGTTATCGGTTACATCAAAGGAACCGATAGTGCAGCGGGGTGTATTATTTTGTCTGCACATCATGATCATGTTGGTAAAAATGGAAAAGAAATTTATTATGGTGCTGTTGATAATGCAAGTGGCACTGTAGCGATAATGGAAATTGCAAAATTATTGAACAATGCAATAGAAAAAGGGATAAGACCTAAACGATCTATTATTATTGCTTCTTACACAGGTGAAGAAAAAGGCTTATTTGGTTCTTTTCATTTTGCAGAAAATCCCATTTTCCCGATCGAAAAAACCTGGGCGGTAATAAATATTGATATGATGGGAAGGGTTGACACTTTTTATAGTGGGAAAAGAGCAGATAGCAATTATGCATATATATTGGTAAAGGACACACTTAACAGGGGATTGAGAACAGCTTTGTTTACCGCTAATGAGAAATTAGGGCAACTAACTTTAGACACTTATTATGAGCAGCCGCAGTTCATGCAAAGAAGGCTTACTGGTTCAGACCAATATCCCTTTTTCTTAAAAGGAGTTCCGTTCATTAGAATTGATTGTGGTTTTAGCAAAGACTATCATAAACCTACAGATACGCCTGATAAAATTAATTATGAGTTACTTTCAAAGCAAGTAAAACTGGCTTTTTTGACAACTTGGAATATTGCAAACAATTAATACGTTTTATTACTAGTTATTGATAATTAAATTATGAAATACACCCTAATTTTTCTACTACTCAGCATACCCACTAAATTAAATTTGATCAAGGTATATACTTTCTCTACTCAATCAAACATTAAGGAATGGCGTATTGTTAACGATGGTGTGATGGGCGGTATATCCAAAAGTTCATTGGTGCTTTCCGATGCAGGGCATGGTCAATTCTCCGGTCATGTTTCTTTGGCAAATAATGGAGGATTTGCTTCTATACAATTGAACACATCCATAAAAATAGTTGAAGAAAAAAAGTTCATTGTTTTGCATATAAAAGGAGATGGAAAGCGCTATGAATTTCGTTTAAAAGGGTCAACTTCACAATCTGAATCATATGTACACCAATTTGCCTCTTCAGGCGAATGGGAAAATATACGATTAGCGATCAATGAATTTTATCCTCAATTTCTAGGCCGCAAATTGAGCGGCTCAAATTTTGATTTCAAAAACATTGAACAAATGAGTTTTTTGATTTCCAATAAGCAAGAAGAAGACTTCAAATTGATAATTGATTGGATAGGTTTGGAGTAAATTAAAAAAATTGCTTTAATATTGAATTCAATAAATTGTAACCATTTTCAAACAGTATAAAAAATAAAAATGATAACCTATTCCATAATTGCGCAAATTTTAGTTGCCTTGGCCATACTCATCATATGGGTATTCCGATTCTACAATGTTGAAAAAGAATTTAAGTCTTATGGCTTAAGCGATTTAACTCGTAATATAGTTGGTGCATCTAAAATCGTTTTATCAACCTTATTAATAGCTGGTATTTGGTACCCAGATCTATTGCTTGGTTCTTCTTTGGCTATGGCCTTATTAATGGTTGCAGCACAGTATTTTCATTTCAGGGCAAAACATCCTTGGCTTTACTTTGTATTATCTTTTTTACTTTTATTGCTTTGTCTTTTCATTGCTGCTGTTTCAGCTAAATTAATATAATAATGAAGGAATTCATAGGGCTAATTTTATTTTCAAGTTTTTCCTTTTTATTTTATGGAATTAGCTATTTCAGATCAACAAAAATGAAAGATGAATTCAAACGCTTTGGACTCGAAAAATTTGGAACATTAACCGCTATTCTGGAGCTACTTGGTGCTGTTGGTCTTATCATAGGACTCAAATATCAAATCATATTACTTATTGCAGCAGGAGGATTATCCATTTTAATGTTGATGGGTCTTGCAGTTAGGATAAAAGTAAGAGACAGTATTTGGCTATCTTTACCTGCCTTGCTTTATATGGCATTGAATACCTATATTTTTTTAAATTGTTTAATAAGGTATGAAGCAGGTTAAACTTATATACTGAGCTAATACTTTTCAATTAGATTTAAAATACCAAATATGGATTACCCTTGGAAATTTCACTCAAAGTTTACCACCCGTTGGGAGTTGTTGTAGCTGATTTAAATCTAGTTATTTTTTTGATTCGCTAGGAGTCTTCTTTTAATTCATCATTATTATTTTTGTCATTTTTTGCAGTGGCGGATTGGTAACAAATGGTTGAACAATTCGATAGTTTTATTGATAGCAATTTTAGAGTTTAGTCTTTTTCGGAATAAATAAAATCGCATCAGCAGCAACTACACCATCTGCTCCAGAATTCAAAACCTCCACGTATGTATTTATACCTGCAGGAAGATCAGTAATGCCTAATGATACCCATTCACCTGAAGTTTGTCCCACCACAATTATATCGTTCTTATTTATTTTTTTTATGATTGTATTTGTACCATCAAATATTTTTACAACAGTTACAGCAGATGCTTTTTGTATTTTTGGATAATACATATAGATATGAAAGTTGCCTGCAGTAGTTATCGTTGGAGTAAACTTAACAGAAGCTTTTGCCGAATCTGTATTTAACAATAATGAAGGACCATATCCCCCTGTTTTTTCTTTTTTCCATTTGCCATTGATTGTAATGCAATTCACATCATCATTATCAACCAATATTTCCGGCATACTTTCATCAACTAGTGGATTGGTTTTTAAGGTATTTTGCAACTCCTTAATATCAATATTTTGAATAGATATTTTTTTATCTATTCCTTGGCAAGCTGCAATAGCTGCAGATTGAGCAAGCACCATAAATACTGGTTCCATTCTTATGGAGCCGTATGCAATATGACTTGCTGAAAGGCATACTGGAACTAATAAATTACTACAGTCTTTTATTTTAGGCGTTATCGACCGATAAGAAATAGGATAAGGATTGATACCATATAATTGCACATCACCTTCATTCTTTACCATGCCGTTAACTACAATACGTTGGGTATTATGAGAGTCCATTGCATATGCCCCCATTCCAATGCCATCATCAACAGATTCTTTACCTTGACAATTTACTTGCGTCATTACATAGGCCCCTATCATTCTTCTTGCTTCACGTACATATAGTTGTGGTGTCCAATGATCATTTTCTGGATATTCGTCTTTAGGGTATCCCCATTCTAACATCATATTACGAATCTCTACTGGCATTTTTTTATCGTGCCCAATGAAATAAAGTAAGCCCTTATTATAATTTGCATGTTCAGTAACTATTTTTTTTCTTGTAGCATAATCGCCATCAGGATATTCATAATTCATCCCAATCATATCTGTTGAAAAAGGGCCATTATTATTAATATCAGTCTTCTGATGAGGCATCATATCTATTTTCAGTAACCCTGAAAGATCTTTGGATGGCTTTGCCAAAAAGTAACGAAGTAATAATTCATATTTAGTGGAATCGTAATTATTAGGTCTTGTAATATCTATCCGATTGGAAGGATTGTTTGTTAAACAAATTCTGAAATTATATGATTGAATTTTCTTATCTCCACTACCCGATTCAGCAAGATGGTCTGGACTAATCCCCCATAATAATCCACTCTCTGGTTTTCCAGGTATTATATATGGGTCTACCCCGTCAGGGAATTGGTGTTTGTTAAACAACTGAACACCATTGACGGTTTCATTATACATAATATTTGGTTCGCGACCTGTAGTATAGCTTACTCCAGCACTAGCCATCAAGTCTCCTTCATAAGAACAATCGATAAATTGTTGGGCTTTAATGACGGGTCCATTTTCATTATTGATAGTACTTTCTAATTCAATAGCTTGAATAACAGTTCCTTTTTTGACAACTTTTTTTAAACGATTCTGATAAAGAACAGTAAATGCACCTAATGAAACATATTTTTGAAATATAGCTTCTGCAACTTTAGGCTCAAAAGTCCATTGCTCTAATTTTCCATATTGCTGTCCAATCCTTCGATAAAAATCTCTAGAAAGACCAGTTACAACGTATTTATTACCAATATCTGTAAATCCCAAACCACCAGAAGACAGTCCACCCAGTCGTTTGCCCGGTTCAATTAATATAACGCGTTTTTTTAGTTTAGCTGCAGTATAGGCAGCAATTACCCCTGCAGAAGTTCCTCCATATATACAAACATCAAAATTTGTCACTTTCTTTTTGAGCTGTGAATTGCCATTCGTGCTAACAAAAAACAATATAACCGGTACCAAATATTTAATCATAAATGCTAAATTATAAGTGTAAGAAACTAAAATAAAATTTTGAAAAGTTACAAACATTAGATAAACAGAACTCTACATTCAAAATTGCTATGCAAATTGTTATAATAATATCAATATCTTCAATAAATAGTATCATAACAAGATAAGACTTATAATACTATTACCAAACTTGTCTATTGCTCATGAGAAACCTATTATATTTAATTATATGGATCTTTGTATTTTCAAATTCATTGTATAGTCAGTCCTATGGGTTACAGTTTTCTAGCCATGAAGTAGTGCCAGAAAAACGTACATCGCTAAATTTAACTTCTTCAGAATCGATTTGCATATCAGAAAACACAAAAATATCTTTTGATTTTAAGTTCGTAACAAATCGTCAAGAATATTTTGGATATATTATACGAATTATTTCAGATGATGATCAAAATATTGACATAGTATACAACTACAAATTAAGAAAATTCAACTTCGTTATTGGAGAAACTTTTTCAAATAGTTTTATAATTGATTCATCTAAACTCTTTGGAGAATGGAATAATTGTGTTTTACAATTTAATAATAACTCACAAGAGGTAAATTTTTATTTAAATAACCAGATTATTAGTAAGGGGAAATTACGTTTCAAGAATACAACATGTTGCAAAATATTTTTTGGTGCTAATAATCTAGAAAAATTTAAGACGACTGATGTTCCGCCAATGCAGATTAAGGACATCAGTATCGCAGAAGATAAAACACGTAAATATTTTTTTCCATTATCAGAGAATTCTGGAAATCAGGCAATAGATATTATTAAAAATAAATCAATCACTATTAATAATCCAATTTGGATTAATCCGCGTCATCAAAACTGGAATCCTTTAAAAACAGTTTCAACTTCAGGAAAACCAAGTGTTGCATTTGATAAGAAAATGGAAATGCTTTATATAGTATCAAAAGATTCTCTTTATACAATATCTTTTAAAGACAATCAATTGACTGGTACCAAACTTTCGAAAAGCATGATTGATTTGCCAGCAGGAAATCAATCTATTTATAATAACACATCCAATAAATTATATAATTTTTATATAGATGAAAAAATAGTTTCTGCTTATAATGTTTCTGATAATTCATGGCAAGATGGCCCAGTGAAAAAGAAACTAACTGAATTTTGGCAAGCCAATAAATTTATTTCTACTGCAGATAGTGCTCTTTATATTTTTGGAGGCTATGGTCAATTCCAATACAAAAACCAGGTTCAACGATATGATTTTTCCAAAAAGAGTTGGAATATTGCAAATCCAAAAGGTGATTTTTTTATGCCAAGATACCTTGCTGCCTTAGGAACGAATGCTGCCAGTGATACAGCATTTATAATTGGTGGTTATGGAAGTAAATCAGGAGATCAAACAATAAATCCTAGATACAATTATGAGCTCATGGCTTTTAGTGTTCGGGATAATTCATTTAAACATATTTACAACTTTAAGCAACCAAAAAAAGAGTTTTGTTTTTCTAATAGTATTGTAATTGATTCAGCTTCAAATCAATTTTATGGATTAATCTATCCTATTGATCGTTTTAATTCTTCTCTTCAATTGATTAGGGGCTCTTTAAGTTCACCAGAATACGAGTTGATGGGAGACAGTATCCCCTATTCATTTCATGATATTGAATCATTTTCCGACCTTTATTATTG
>JANOQC010000196.1:0-17163 GCA_031422175.1 Sphingobacteriia bacterium
AAGCGTTCCTCTGGACTGAATTTGCGGTTTACTCTTGACATATTTACTAAAGTTATGATTACAAAATTGTTTTTAATTTTATATCCAGCCCTTTAGGGGGTTAATACATAAGCACCCCACCAATACCCTTATTGTATAGCAAAATAAAACTCTGGTACGATACCTCCTTTAAAATTTTAATTGTTTTGAGTGTACTTCCAGTTCTGTGGTAGTAGTTGGTGTATTTTGTTAATAGGATAACCATCATTTGTTCTCGCTGCTCCTTTTTGTTTTGCATAATATATCTTTTTGCAAAACTCCAACCTTATACGCAACTTTAAAATATGGTATCGGTGGGGGGCTTACAAGTGAAAAGCTAAATAAAATGTAGAAACTAGTTTTATTTACTTTAATTTTTAGGCAGCGACGATTTTATGTTGACCATGCATTTAATGTAAAGACTATATTAATTTTTAAGCACAGAAGATTTGCAATTGAGATGAACAAAATCTAATTCATTTGCGGATCTAATTCCAAACTAGCAGCATCAACCAATGAATAATCTCTGATCTCATTGTAAAGCGTACCTCTTTCAACAGGCTGGCGTTTTACTTGTTTGATCAATCTTACCAAATCAGCGGTGCTCATGGTTGGGGTTTGTTCTTCAGATCCTGCCATGGCATAAATTTTTGTTGAATCATCAATGGTTCCATCAATATCGTTCACGCCAAATGATAAAGTAAGCTGAGCATTTTTCCTGCCCAACATTGGCCAGTATGCTTTGATGTGTGGGAAATTATCCATATAAATTCTGGAGACTGCATACATCTTCATATCTTCTACTATCGTAGATTCTTTGATATGACTCATGTCATTGTCCTGATTGCGAAATTTCAATGGAATAAAAGTATTAAAGCCACCAGTTTTATCTTGAAGGCTACGCAAACGCTCCATATGATCTATTCTGTGTGCGAAAGATTCAATATGTCCATACAATAATGTTGCATTACTGTGCATACCTATTTGGTGAGCTGTTTCATGAATCTTTAACCATCCTTCTGCATTTACTTTATCATCGCAAATTTGTTTGCGAATATCTGGATGAAAAATTTCTGCGCCTCCGCCTGGTAAAGAATCTAAGCCTGCTTCATGCGCTAAACGCATACCTTCTTCTACAGATACTTTGGCTTTCTTAAACATATAATCTAACTCAACCGGTGTAAATGCTTTGATATGTAATTCGGGGCGATGTGCTTTGATAGTGCGAAGTAATTCCAAGAAAAATTCCATATTCATTTTTGGATGAACACCTCCAACTATATGTACTTCAGTTACTGGTTTTCCATCATAACTTTTTACAATATGCATCATTTGATCGATGCTTAATTCCCAACCTTCTTCTCTATTGGAATAGAGTTTAGAATAAGAACAAAATGAGCAAGAGAACACACAAACATTGGTGGGTTCTATATGAAAATTTCGATTGAAGAAAGTTTTATCTCCATGCTTTTCTTCGCGCACCCAATTGGCTAAAGCACCAACATAGGAGAGTGATGCTTTCTCAAATAAAGCAACACCTTCATCAAATTGAATACGCTCTTTGTTTAAAATCTTATATCCGATAGATTGTAATTGGGGGTCTGTTTCTGCGTCTACTAAAACTTTAATCGCTGCACTGCTCATTTATACTCGTTTATTATGTTAATATACATTTTATGATGCTGATCTGACCAACTGCATAACATGTAAGATTTAAATCGGGCATTTTTATTATTTAAATAACACCATAAACGGATAATTAGTTCATCAAAATCCCGGCAATCGTTGCAGATAAATAGGATGCAAGTGTACCGCAAAGAAGGGCTTTCAACACCAATTTGGCTAGATCAGCTCTTCGTGTAGGTGCCAATTCTCCAATTCCTCCAATTTGCATTCCTACACTGCTAAAATTGGCGAAACCGCAAATGGCAATACTTACAATCAGCAACCCTTTTTCGGAAACTATAGGAACAGCTTTGGTAGTAAGGTTATTAAATGCTACAAACTCATTGATGGTGAGTTTCTGCCCCAATAATGATGCTGCATTAGCTATATCAACCGAAGGAACACCCATTGCCCATGTCATGGGATAAAAAATCTTACTGAATAAAAAATCGAGTGTAACACCTGGAATAAATTTCCCCAAGCCCCAATTGATAAAAGCGATCAACGCAATAAAACCAATTAACATGGCAATTACATTGATGGAGATTTTCATTCCATCACTAGCTCCATGTGATATAGCGTCGATGATATTACTGTAAGGGCTTTTTACTTCTAACTTTACTTCGCCCATAGTTTGAGATTCTTCCGTTTCAGGAAATACGATTTTTGAAATCACTAATGCACCTGGAGCTGCCATTAAACTTGCTGCTAATAAATATTCAGCTTTAGCGCCCATATTGGCATACACAATTAATATACCTCCTGCAATACAAGCCAAAGAGCCACTCATGCTAGCCAATAATTCACTCTTGGTCATAGAGCTTAGATAGGGGCGGATCATTACTTGCGCTTCAACCTGTCCTACAAATGCACTGGCTACATTACTCAAAGCCTCTGCACCACTTACTTTCATGATAAAATTCATGGCTTTGGCAATCAGCGATACAATGAATTGCATTACACCAAAATGGTATAAAATGGCTACTAAAACACAAACCAGTATAATTGTGGACGTTACAGAAAAAGCAAATACAAATCCACCTTCACCAAAATCTTTTACGCCAACAGGAGTGTTGACCATCACTCCGCGATAAACAAATGCAACTCCTTCGCGGGCAAAACGCTCGATTTTTTCCATTCCTCGCCCTAATATTTGAAAAAATCGTGTAACTGGGGGAACTTTTAAAATCAGGATAGCAATTACTACTTGTAGTAAAATGCCACTAATAACCAGACGGTAATTAATCCTTTTTTTGTTATTGGAAAACAAAAAGGCGATCCCTAAGATCAATATTATTCCGAATAGTCCTTGAAACCTTTCCATAAGCAGTTAATTAGCGATCAATTAGGTTCGGAAGATACGGAATGAATCTGAAATCTAGAATCTGCTAAAAAACTACATCAAAGACTTAATTTTTTTATCTAAAACCGATTTTGGAACTGCTCCGATCTGCTTGTCAACAATTTGACCGCCTTTAATGAAAAGAATTGCGGGGATAGATGTAATACCATAGTTTACACTTAAACCTGGATTGGTATCCACATTTACTTTACCTACATTGATCTGACCATCGTACTCTTTTGCCAATTCTTCAATAACTGGTCCGATTGCTCTACAAGGTCCACACCATTCTGCCCAGAAATCTACTACGGTTAATTTATTACTATCCAGTACTGTAGCCTGGAAATTTGCATCTGTTAATTCTAAAGCCATTTTGTTTATTTTTATTTGATGATTTGAATATGTCTATAATAATTACGATTTAGCAATTATTTCCTTACATAAATCAAATTTACTGCCAAAGCCAGTTAACTGCTTAATTGACTTTTCCACGTGTGTGACTAGATTGTTTTGTCATTTGCAACTGACAAGCTTTCCGAAGTTTTTTCATAAGTTTTATCCAACCAACCCTACTCGAACATCAACATCTGGATTATTCATTAAGAAATCGGCCATTTCCTCATTCATTAGAAAGCCTTTTTCAATCGTATACATGCTGATTCTCAAATTTTCTTTGGGCTCATATACATTGAACTTTAAGGTTGATTTTCCAGGATTTGACTTAAGGTTTTTTTCTAAAAATTGCAACATCGGCTGATCCAAAACACTAGGGTGCATGCTTATTTCGATACTTCGAGTAAGGTTTTGCTTTACCATTTCCAATAAACTCATGGTATTAATTTTAAACTCAAATACATTGGGTTGATTGTACCTGTTTCTAAAAAATCCGTTGATTAAAATATTTTGACCTTTCTCTAAGTAGTTTTGAAATTTCACATAGTCTTCACTCCATAAAACATATTCTGTTTTGCCGCTATAATCTTCCATGGTAAATGAACCAAAATTCTTTCCTGTTTTGGTTACCCGATGTTGAACATCCGTTACCAAACCAGCTACACGCCACATTCTTCCGGGGTTAGGTTGCAACGCAATAGCATCCTTTACTTCATTAAAATCGGCAATATTGGTAATTTCGTAGTGTTTGAGTTCAAATTTAAAATGATCGAGTGGATGCCCACTCATAAACATACCCGTCACTTCTTTTTCATAATTAAGCAATTCTGTAAGGGTCCAAGGTTCAGCATTGGAAATTTTTGGAGTGGGTACTGTCATTGCTCCGGGCAAATCACCAAACAAAGTATTGGTAGTTCCATGGTTCAAACTTTGTTGTTGCTGACCATACGCGATTATCTTTTCTAACCCAGTTACCCTTTCTCCATCAGCAATTCTAAAATATTGTGCCCGATGAAATATTGGAAAGCAGTCGAAAGCACCTGAATAAGCCAAGCTTTCCATCGACTTTTTATTCACCGATTTAGTGAGTACTCTTTTTACAAAATCAAAAATATCTGAATAGGATCCGCCCTTTTGTCTTTCTGAAATGAGCTGTTCTATAGCCATTTCACCAACTCCTTTCAAGCCGCCTAAACCAAACCGAATCTCTCCTTTTTTATTTACAGCAAATCCTTTCAACGATTCATTGATATCTGGTCCTAATACTTTAATGCCCATTCTTTTACACTCTTCCATAAAGAATGTAATCTTCTCAATATTGCCTTGGTGATTCAACACAGCACTCATGTATTCGCCAGGATAATGCGCTTTTAAATAAGCGGTTTGATAGGCTACAAATGCATAACAAGTAGAATGCGATTTATTAAATGCATATTGTGCAAATGCTTCCCAATCCGTCCAAATTTTTTCTAATTTATCCGTAGCATACCCTTTAACCGATGCACCATCAATAAATTGAGCTTTCATTTTATCGAGCACCGATTTTTGTTTCTTACCCATTGCTTTACGCAATACATCGGCATCTCCTTTTGTAAAGCCAGCAAGGCTTTGACTGAGTAACATTACTTGTTCTTGATACACCGTAATGCCATATGTTTCGCCCAAGATTTCTTTGGTATCTTCTATATCGTAACTTATGGGTTCTTTGCCATGTTTGCGATCAATAAATAGAGGGATATATGCCATAGGACCTGGTCGATAAAGGGCATTCATAGCAATTAAATCATCAAATTTATCGGGCTTTAAATCCCTCAAATGTTTTTGCATGCCCACACTTTCAAATTGAAATGTAGCATTGGTTTCTCCCCGTTGATACAATAAAAATGTTTTCTCATCGTCCAAAGGAATGGTATCTAAATCAATGGTAACCCCATGATTTTTTTTGATTAATTCCAATGCGGTTTTTAAAATGGAGAGGGTTTTTAATCCCAAAAAGTCCATTTTTAGAACACCTGCATCTTCAATAATATTTCCTTCAATTTGAGTTACCCAAAGATCAGAATCCTTTGCTACAGCAACAGGCAATAAATCGGTAAGGTCTGAAGGCGCAATGATTATTCCTGCAGCGTGAATACCCGTATTTCTTACCGAGCCTTCCAATCGTTCTGCTTCTTTTAAAACCTGCGAACGAATATCATTTCCCTTATAAATCTCCCGTAACTTTTTTACGTTTTCAATATCTTCTGGTTGATAACCTTCTTTTTCTTCAAGTGATTTTGCACCTTCTTTTATGGTGAGTGGTGCTTTCAATACACGGCCTAATTCAGTACCCGGTTTATCTGGAACTAATTTGGCCAACATATTGCTTTCAGCCAATGGCAGATCGAGCACACGAGCTACATCTTTGATACTCATTTTTGCCGCCATAGTACCATAAGTAACAATTTGTGCTACCTGACTCTTACCATATTTTTTAACTACGTAGTCGATTACTTTTTGCCTTCCCTCATCATCAAAATCCGTATCTATATCGGGCATGCTCTTACGATCGGGATTTAGGAATCTTTCAAACAATAAATTGTATTTTATTGGATCGATATTGGTAATGCCGATGCAATAGGCCACAACACTTCCTGCAGCTGAACCTCTGCCTGGCCCAACAAATACGCCCATTTCACGACCTGCTTTTATAAAATCACTTACAATTAAAAAGTAACCTGCAAATCCCATGGTTCGAATGGTGAATAATTCAAAGTCTATTCGCTCTTGTATTTCAGGGGTTAAATCGCTGTATCTTTTTGCTGCACCTTCCCGTGTAAGATGTTGCAAGAATTCCCACTGATTCATGTTCGCATCTTTATGCACTTGAAATGAAGTAGGAATGGGGAATGCTGGTAAAAGAATATCTTTTTTTAAGTTGAGTACTTCAACCTTATCTACAATTTGATTAGTGTTATCGAGCGATTCAGGAATATCATGGAAGAGCGTTTGCATCTCTTCAGGCGTCTTAAAATAAAATTGATCATTCGGAAATTTAAAACGTCTATTCTTTACCTGCACCTCATCATTTACAAAATCATCAAAACCCGGAGTACTTTGTTTTTCACCTGTGTTGATGCATAATAAAATGTCGTGTGCATTGGCATCGTCCTGATTTACATAATGACTATCATTGGTAGCAATAACAGGCACATTGTACTTCTTTGCAAATTTGAGCAAGGTTTGATTAATGATTTCCTGCTCTTTGATATTATGTCGTTGAATTTCGATATAGTAATCTTCGCCGAATAAATCGAGCCACCATTTAAATTCTTGTTCTGCTTTTTCTTCGGATTGATGCAATATTGTTTGAGGCACATATGCGCCAATACAACAGGTAGTTGCTATTAATCCTTCGTGGTATTTTTCAATCAGTTCCTTGTCTATCCGTGGATACTTACTGTACATTCCTTCAATATAACCAAGAGAAGTGAGCTTCACTAAATTTTGGTAGCCAATTTTATTCTTAGCAAGCAATACCTGATGGAATCGATTGTCTTTTACTTCTTTGGTAAAAGCTTTAATGTGACGGTCTTTTACCACATAAAATTCACAACCAACGATGGGCTTTACAACAGGTTCTAGAATATCTTTTCCATTTTCATCTTTGCCCGTTACTTTGGTATTCTTCCAAGCCTGACTCACAAAATCAAAAGCACCAAACATATTGCCATGATCGGTAATTGCCAAGGCAGGCATGTTATTACTGGCAGCTTTTTTATATAAATCTTCAATTGAAGCAGCTCCATCTAATAGTGAATATTGTGTGTGTACATGTAAATGTGAGAAACGATTCATTGTCTGGCGAAGTTCGTAGAAAGATGGTCTCCAAAAAAGCAACAATTTTCCACATTTATAAAAGTATTAAATTGCGCCTCATATGAGATTGTATTCATATATCATTGCCTTAGGATTAACGCTTTCAATTGCCGCATGTAAATCTGTGAAAAAAAGCAGCAGTTCACCAAAAAAAGCCACTACCAACACCGTTAAAAAGAAAATTCCACAAAAGCGAGAATTTATCAATGGAATAGAAGTAATACTAGGTTCCACCACCAAAACCAATCAAAAATCGAGCAGTAAGCCAAGTGGAAATTCCAAAAAAGAGAATGAACCATTTATCACTAAATCCGAAAAAGAGAAAACTAATTATCTACAGTTAAAATATGCTGTGATAGTAAATGTGCCTTCGAGTAGATTAAAGAATATTGAATTACTAGAATTAATAGATAAATGGTGGGGCACCAAATATTGCATTGGTGGAAATACTCAAAAATGTATTGATTGTTCAGGTTTTACTCAAATTTTACAACGTGAAATTTTTTTCACCACATTGCCAAGAACATCTCAAGAACAATATAAAGAATCTAGAAGTGTAGAGCTAGAAGACCTACGCGAAGGAGATTTGGTATTTTTTGGATCGGGTAGATCAATCAGCCATGTGGGTGTTTATTTGCAGAATAATAAATTTGTGCATGCATCTACATCAGTTGGTGTTACCATTACCGATTTGAATGATAAATATTGGAAACCTAAGTTTGTAGGAGGAGGGAGGTTGCGAATATTTTAATTATCATTGGGTTACTTTTTAGTGAAAAAGGTATTAAATACTACAAAACAAAATAAATGATACAAAAAACATATTTCAAGACCAAAAGTTATTGCAAAGTTAAGTTTTCTTTTACTGTTGAAAACGCTGAAACCATTGAGATACTTGGTTTAAATAGCGATTGGGAAAATTCTATAGTAATGAGCAAAAAGAAAGATGGCAGTTTTACTGCAGATGTTTCTTTAGAAAAAGATTCTCAACACGAATTCAAATACCGCATCAATGCTTCAGAATGGATCAACGATCCAACAGCTGACAGCGAAACCCCAAATGCATTTGGAGGTAGTAATAGCGTGGTGTCTATTTAGATAAATAATATTGGCAATTTTTTGTAGGTTGAAATCTCAAACTATGATTTGATACATCTCTGTTTGAAATTATCAATTAATTGAGCAGCATCTGGTGTGAGTTTCAGTTGAATAACCGCAACAATTAAGATTCCGGAAAATACAATTGATCTACCAAATATTCCTAACCATCCTGTGATACTATCAAATAGAAAATAGGCGAGCGCAAAAGCCATGGCAGTTACTAGAAGGGAGAGTAGTGTTTTATAATTAAATGGCTGCATATCGAACTTTCGGCGCAAGAATTCAAAACGCATAAAATTATAAACCGAGTAAGCAGCTAATTCAGCAAATGCAGAACCAATGATCCCATAGTTCTTTATCAGAAAATAGGTGAGGGGTAATCGAAATGCCAGCAACACTACCCCACTGTAAAAATCAAAACGCCAAAAAGTAGAAGTGTTAATCACCATGGCATTTAATCCGGTACCGGCGTCAATAATTCTTACCATGCCTAAAATAAAAATGGTGGCTATACCTGCTTCATAATCTTTTTGAATATCCAATACCAACATTCCTTGTTGAACATTTAACCATAGATTTCCAAATATAAATAAGGCCATCAATAATAAATTGATACAAGAACGATTATAAATTCTTTTAATTTCTGTGATATTTTTATCCTTCCATGCTCGAGATAAAACACCTGCAGAAACCGCTTGTATACTGCGTTGTGGCACTTGAATTAAATTGGCTGCATATTGCGCCATTCCAAAAACAGCAACAACTCCTAACCCTTGAAACTTAGCAATGATAAAACTATCAATGGTTGCTGCAATAGAAGCAATGATTGTACCGCTGTAAATCAAAATTTGCATACTCAGCATTTTCTTCCAAAACTTTTTACTCACTCTACTAATGGTAGTTGGAAAATACAATTGCTTATTCTTGTATAAAAATATTGCCAATACCAAGAAAATAACTAAATATAAAAAAGCGAAAAGGTGCACAAAATCATCGAATTGAATAATCTTGAAATAGTAAAGTATGATCAACACACTTGTCAGAATTCTTAAGCCAGTTTCTTTTAAAAAATTTGAAAAAACTGATTTTTGTAGCGCCCATGAAAAACTTTCGATCACCGAAAAAAACAACATCCCCATTGCAAAGGGGAACATCCAATAATAATAATCTACAATCAGTTTAGATTTTTCTGAAAACTGGTGCACAAAAACTGGTTGAAAATACCAACCTAAAACAATTACCAAAACAAACCCAATAAATGCTGAAACCATTCCCCAAGTCATCAGATCTATTTTATGTGCTTCGAGGTTGTCTTTGTAATAAGGGTAAAATTTATAGATTACTGGAATAATGCCCAATGCTCCAAAAGCATACATGTTTTGTGCAAAATCGAAAAAAATTCTAGTAAGTGCAAACTGCTCTAATGTAAAAGAGCCGTTCTTGGTATAGAAATACATATTGATGGCACCGATGAAAAATCCGATGTATACCAATATGCTCGAAATGATTGTTTGCTTTCTGATGCTTCCCATATGCTAATTAACTTTGATGGTCATTTCTTTTCTTTCCATCAATTGTATGTAAAAGTAAGACACTAAAGCTTTTATTTGTGCATCTGTAATTGGTATGGAAGTTAATAGAATGTTAGACCATACTTTGTATTTGGGTTGAATTCGCAGCATAGATGTTCCTAAATTAACCATTATTGGCATATCAAATCCATCAACAGCCTCGATCCAACGGAAATTGAGTGATTTTCCATCGGCTGAAAAATAATATTCTAAAGTGGGTACTTGGGTAGTTCTCAAATATTGATCAAAGGTTTTAGTCAAAGAGAATCCAGCAAATTTGCTCATGAATAATTCTATATCTTTTGTTTTTACTGTTTTATGATAGAAAGTTTTATTCATAGTCCTTAACATTGCTCTGAATAATGTATCGTTATTCATAGCCATTCTAATATTGTGTATCATGGATGCAGCTTTTGGGTACATATCTCCACTACCTTCATTTTGAACATCATACAATCCTATTATTGGCGCATCATTTCTTATGTTTTTTCTAAGACCTACACTATATTCATTCCCTGCATTTATACCTGATTGCCATTGTGTAAACAAAGTTTCCGTATAGGTAGTAAATCCTTCGTGGATCCACATATCAGCAATATCTTTACTTGTAATATTATTACCAAACCATTCATGCCCGCTTTCGTGAATAATAATAAAATCCCATTTTAATCCCCAACCTGTTCCAGATAAATCTCTACCCAAATAACCGTTTTTATATTTATTGCCATATGCTACATTGCTCTGGTGTTCCATACCTAAATAAGGAACATCCACCAATTTATATCCATCTTCATAAAAAGGGTATTTGCCCATCCAATATTCAAAACAAGCCAACATGGTTTTCACCTGACTAAATTGTTTGATTGCCGAATCTCTGTTAGCAGGTAAAACATAATACGAAAGATCAAGTATTCCTCCTTTACCTTTAAAATTTTCTTTAATGAGGGTGAATTTGGCGATATTCATACTCACCCCATAATTATTGATGGGATTTTTGACCTGCCAGCTAAAGGTTTTAGTACGATCCTTATTAGATTGTGTCTTAATTAAACGACCATTTGAGACAGCTGTTAAAGAATCTGGTACTGTTATATTAATGTTTACACCCGCATCGGGTTCATCGTATTGATGGTCTTTACAAGGCCACCAAACACTGGCCCCAAGCCCTTGACAAGAAGTGGCTATATAAGGAGCCCCAGTTGAATCTTTCTTCCAACTAATTCCTCCATCCCATGGAGCACGTTTAGCTTCTCTGGGTATGCCATGGTAAAAAACAGTAATAGCAGCTGTACTTCCTTTAGAAATAATTTTCGGCAATAAAATAAAAAAAGCGTTACTATCTCTTTTAAATGAAAGTGAAATTGATTTGCCAATTGATTGCTTGTATAAAACGCTATCCATGATCAAAGGCTGTTGCAAATCGATTTGCAATATTTTGCCGGATTGAATGGCTTTAAACCGAATGGTTACATTCCCCTGAATGGTTTTTGTTTCAATATTTGGGCGGATATTGATATCGTAATGCAATAAGTTCCACCAGGCTCTTTCTGGGCTAATACTACCACGTAAGGAGTCGGCATGGGAAAAGGTTTTGGGTGATTGAGCTATTGAAGTATCTGGCAACAATAAATTCGCAATTGAACATATTATAAGTCCAATAATGAATGAGCATAATTTCATGCATTAAAAATACTAAAGGGAATTAAGAATTAAGAGATAAGAATTAAGAGATAAGAATTAAGAGATAAGAATTAAGAGATATCAGATTCCTAATAACTCAATAACTATTAACTAATCATTGCTAATGTTTTAGCTTAGCCTTAAACACTTTTTCGAATTTCTCCAATTTAGGTTGAATAACAAAGCGACAATAACCTTGATTTTGGTTGGAATTATAATAATTCTGGTGATAGCTTTCTGCAGGATAAAAGTTTTTGAAAGGTTCAATAACGGTTATAATTGGCTTGGACCAAGCACCTGATTTGTCCAATTCCCCTTTATACTTTTCAGCTTTTGCTTTTTGGTCTGCATTGTGATAAAAAATGGCACTTCTGTATTGTGGCCCTACATCATTGCCTTGTTGATCCATTGTAGTAGGGTCGTGGGTTTTCCAGAATACCTCTAACAACTCATCATAAGAAACTTTTGTTGGATCAAAAATGATTCTACACAATTCTATGTGACCGGTATTTTTATCACAAACTTGTTCATAGGTTGGGTTTTCTACAAATCCGCCACCATATCCGCTTAATACTTTTTCTACTCCTACAATTCTTTGAAAAAAAGCCTCAGTACACCAGAAACAACCTTCTCCGAATGTAGCAGTGTCTCTATTAGGTCCGGTAATATTGGATTCATTCAATTCAGTTGTCATAAGTTGTTTTTCTTTAGAAGGTGCTGCAGCACATGCTGTTAAGCAAATGACCCATAATGTGCTGAATAAAAAATTCTTTTTCATACAATGTAATTCTACGTTTATAATATACAAACCTCGTGGTATTTTGTTTGAAATACGCATTAAAATAGCCTTACTTACAATTATCTCCTGTAGAAAATGTGAAAATTATCACAATAGTTAGTAGTTTTAAAATAACCGTACAACTATGAGTTTCAAATCCCAACTCAAGAAATACTTTTCATTAAGTATTGAGACCCTATTATTAATAGGCCCATTGATCATCTTTGTAATTTTTTACTTCTTTTACAAGGGTATGCATATCAATCCCTATTTCACTATTTCCATCCCGTTTATAATTAGTAATAACTTAATTATAATTCATTTGGGCTTATATACAATTCCCTATTTGATGCACCGTTTTTTACGAGACAAGCAATTAGGAACAGAAACCATTCATTATGGTCATGTGTTATTATCTATTGGGTTACTATTTGGAATGCTATTTACCTATCAATTGAATGTACCCTTATTTAATACTGGAAAAGGAGTGATTGCAATGGGAGTAAGTCCAGAAACAGAATCTGGAATGGAAGCAACTTCAGGTACATATTTAGTACTTGCAATTCAATTGTTAACTCAGGTAAGTTTTATTATGTATGCTTTGTTATTGATGTTCCCTTCAAAGGAGAAAGAAGCTATTAATGAGTATTCTCAGGCAAATTAATTGAAGCACTTATCTTTGTCGATAAAATAGGCAAAGTACCAATGCGTTTATATCCCGAATCGGCTTTAACTCAATTAGAATTTGATAAAGTAAAAATATTATTGGCGGAGCTATGCAAAACCGATTATGCCCAAGAAAAAGCCAATCACTTACGCATTCATACCCGAAAAGATTTTATATATAGAGAGTTACAGCAAACACATGAGTTCAAACTGATTTTGCTTCAGGGTCAATATTTTCCAAATGATTTTCTGATTAATATCAACAGAGATATAAAGCTCTTATCAATACCAGGTGCTTTATTAGTGGGGGAGCAATGGATGCAAATAAAAAAACTTACTGAAAGCATCGGAAGTATTTTCAGGTGGTTTGATAATGAGAGAAGGCTTGCATTTCCTGCACTTACAATGGTATTACAGGAGAGTTATTATGAAAAAGCAATTGTGGAAATGATTAATGAAGTGTTGGATGATGACGGTGTTGTAAAAGACAATGCTTCTCCAGAATTACAGAAGATCCGAATGAATTTGTATAAACGTAGAAATGAATTGAGGCGGATGTTTGAGAAAGTAATACAAAAAATGGCCAAAGCAGGTTATACGGCAGATATTGACGAAAGTTTTAGCAATGGCAGGAGGGTAGTAGCTGTATTTTCAGAACATAAAAGACAGGTAAAGGGCATCTTACATGGAGAAAGTGATAGCAGAAAAACAGCTTTTATAGAACCTGAAGAAACCATTGAACTTAACAATGAAGTATTCTCATTAGAGCATGAAGAATTACAAGAAGCGCAACGTATTTTAAAATCATTAACAGCTCGACTCTCGGTTTATGCTCCGTTGCTTCAAAGTTATATTCAAATTATTGGTGAGTATGATTTCATTAAAGCTAAATCGCAATTGGCGGTAAAAATGAATGGCAATTTACCAGAGGTTTCCGATAAAGCGCAGATGGTTTTAATAGAAGCCTATCACCCATTATTATACTTATATAATAAAGTGGCTGGTAAAAAAACAATTCCAGTTACACTTACCCTAGATGAGGAGCACAGAATATTGGTAATTAGTGGCCCAAATGCAGGCGGCAAAACTGTAACCATGAAAACCATAGCACTTAACCAAATGATGGTTCAATCTGGTTTATTGGTGCCAATGAGTGCATTGTCTCAATTAGGTATTTTTAAACAATTATTTATTCATATAGGCGATACACAAAACTTACAGTTTGAACTAAGTACTTACTCCAGTCATTTGATGCACATGAAGCATTTTATGGAAAACGCTAATGGGAAAACCCTGTTCTTTATAGATGAGTTGGGCAGTGGCTCCGACCCCAATCTTGGCGGTTCTTTTGCGGAAGTTATTATGGAAGAATTAGCAAGAAAACATTCCTTTGGAGTAGTGACTACGCATTACTTGAACTTAAAAGTTATGGCCAACCATACTCAAGGGATTTTGAATGGTGCTATGCAATTTGATGAAGTGAATTTATTGCCTATGTATAAACTCATTACAGGTAAACCAGGCAGCTCTTATACTTTTGCTATTGCAGAAAGAATTGGATTACCCAAACATTTGATCAATCGTGCACGTAAATTAGTTGAAGATGATCATTTTAAGTTAGATAAATTGTTGAATCGAACCGAACAAGATTTACAGCATTTAGAAAAAGAACAAAAAGAATTGAATCGGTTGTTGAAAGAAAATGAAAAGTTGAAGAAAGAGATGGAACAAGTATTAAATAAAGAAAAACACCATCAACAAGTAGAGATTTTACGAAATCAGAATCAAATAACCGAAGATCGATTGGTATATTTAAAAGATATGGAACGTAAGCTAAAGCAGGTTGTATTGGATTGGAAGAAGAGTAACAATAAAAATGATGTAATAAAAAATTTACAAGATTTATTGTTTAAGCAAAAAGAAAAAATTGTTGTAAATAAATTAGCTAAAAAAGTAGATAAACAATATCGTGAGCTATCACAAAATATTGCTGTAGGCAGTTTAGTAAAATTAAAAAAGAATTATCAGGTTGGAGAAGTAAAAGAAATAAGGGGAAAACGAGCCATTGTGCAAATAGGAGCATTGCCTATAAATGTGGAGATTTCCGATTTGATCTCGGTTGAGAAAATAGCGGAGGAAGTACCCAATAATTAAATAGTTGTTGGATTCTATAAATTGAAGTTGTTGATGTGAAATATTTTTTATCTATTCTATTTTTATTTGCTTTTAGGAGTGGCAAAGCGCAACTATGTTCAGGAAGCTTGGGTAACCCTGTGGTAAATATAACTTTTGGAAATAAGAATACGCTTATTGGTCCCTTAAGACCAGGAGTTACTAATCTTGGTTATCTTACTGGATGCCCAATTGATGGAAATTATGCTATTACTAACTCGGCATTTGGATGTTTCGGAAATACTTGGCACGACATAGCCAAAGATCATACTGGAGACGAAGATGGAAGATTCATGTTGATTAATGCCACCAATGCACCTAGTATTTTTTTTGTAGACACTATTGTAGGGCTTTGTGGTAATACCAGTTATGAATTTGGAGCTTGGGTTGCCAATGTATTAAAACCATCTAGTTGCAATGGAAATGGCACCAAACCCAACTTAACATTTACAATTGAAACATTAACAGGCAATGTTTTACAAACATATAATACAGGTAATATAAATGAAAATACTTCCATAACGTTTAAGCAATATGGATTTTTATTCAAGCCCGATATCAACACCAGCACAATCGTATTAAGAATTGCTAATAATGCTGGAATAGGGTGTGGCAATGACCTCGCATTAGACGATATTACTTTTAGACCTTGTGGCCCTTCAATGAGTGCCAACATTGACGGAGTAGTTAGTTTCAATAAAAATATTTGTTTCGATAATCAAACAGTTTTGAATTTAAATATGACTGTTGGAGACGGATATATAAATCCTGTTTATCAATGGCAATTAAGCACAAACCTCGGTAATACATGGATAGATATTGCAGGAGCTGTTAATACTGGCTATTCTAGAAAACTTAGTTCAGTAGGAACTTATCAATACCGTTTAATTGCTGGGGAGTCTTTATTCTCAGGATTTTCTTCTTGTAAAACAGTATCACTTCCTATAACAATTAAGATTAATGATGATGCACCAAAAATGGGCAATCAAGCCATACAACAATGTTTAGGTGGGTTGGTTAATTTAATTGCTGCTTCCGGCGGTAATTCGGATTTGATATTTAAATGGTCGGGGCCTAATAATTTTTCAGCCAATATTAGCCATCCTGTTATTCAAAATCTTCGTTTTAGTGATACAGGTAAGTATATAGCAAAAGTTTCTACAACAGAAGGATGCACTTCATCAGACACTATTTTAATTACCGCCTTTAATGCTATAAATGGTTCTTTTACTGGCAAAACAATTATTTGTTTGGGAGATAGTACTTTATTAACTGCAATAGGAGGCAATCAAATTGAATGGTATAATAATTCTCAGACGAAAATTGGTTCAAATTCGTCGCTACTAATAAAAACAACTGATTCTACACATTATCAATTGTTATTTCGTGGAGCAATAGGTTGTTCAGATTCAATCAACATACCCATTTATGTTGTCAAACCACCATTGGTGAATGCTGGAATCAATAAAAGCATAATGCAAGGAAATAGTGTTATACTAATTGGAAGTGTTGTTGGTCAACACAATAGCTTTATATGGTCTCCAACCATCAATATGCAGCAACAAAACACTTTAACACCATTGGTGAGTCCAATAGTTACCACTACATATTTGCTTACGGCAACAGGATTATATGGTTGCCCAAATTCTAAGGATACAGTACAAATAAAAGTTTTCTCAAGTATTTCACCACCGAATTCTTTTTCTCCTAATGGGGATGGCATTCATGATACATGGCTTGTACCAGGTTTAGAAACTTATACAAACTCAATGGTTACTATCTTTAATAGATTTGGACAAATTGTATATCAAGCAAAGCCATATTTTGATGGATGGGATGGAAAGTTCAAAGGGAATAACTTACCAACTGGTGTATACTATTATGTTATCAACCGAGGTAATGGAGAATCATTATTGTCA
>JANOQC010000197.1:0-10018 GCA_031422175.1 Sphingobacteriia bacterium
TAAACACTTAGCCTTGACAATCGAAGGGTTAGCATTTCTTCGAAAGTATCATCATTCATTAATACCAAACGATAGGTATTTCTGAGGCGTTTGAAGGTGCTTTCTGGGTTTATCTTATCCATAATGTAAAAAACAGGTTAAAGGTAATGAATGAAGTGGTTTTATGATTAATAGAAAAAGAAATATCTGTATTTTTAAGCGATAATATGTACAGAACTATTTCAAAATATATATTTAGCCAATTACTAATCTGCGTTTTTTGTTGTTTTGAGTTAAATGCTCAACCTGGCAGTTCAACTGAATTAATAAAACCTGAAAAATACCAGAGCAGAAAATTAGCCTCTGAAAAAACGGGAGAAAAGAAATTCAATATCCCAAAAAGACTCTACTCCAATACTGTAACTCACTTTAACTATTACTTTAATGCAAATGCAAAATTAGAAGAAATCATTACTAAAGCAAAGGAAATACACAAAGATGATTACACTCAATTACTTGCTTTTTACAATTATAGTTTAGATGAAACTGCAAAAGGACAAATTGATACAATAATATATAAATGCACTGCTGCCATTTTACTTCATGATTTAAGAAGTGACTGGGTTGATAGAACCTACTTATTATTGGGGAATGCCTATATGCATAGAAAAAATTTTGATTCGGCAGCAATGATTTTTCAATTCATCAATTATGCGTTTTCTCCTAAAGATGATGGATATGATATTCCAATAGGGAGTAATGAAAGTAAAACTAATGGAGTATTCTCTATTTCGAGTTCTGAAAAAAGGAATATCTGGAAAAAAATATCTTCTAATCCACCTGCCCGAAATGAAAGCTTTCTTTATCAAATCAGAAACTATATAGAAGATAAAAAATTAGCAGAGGCTGAAGCACTACTAGAATTAATTAGGGTCGACAAATTTTTTCCGAAAAGGCTTCACGAAAGCTGGTTTGAAATGGAAGCATATTTACAATATAATCGACAAAATTATGACAGTGCTGCTATAAATATAATCAAGGCCTTAGAAAATACTGATAATAAATTTGAGAAGGCAAGGTGGGAATACCTTTCAGCTCAACTATTAGAAAAAGCTGGGAAGGATTCCGCTTCTATTAAGTGGTACGAAAAATCCATTCAACATACTTCAGATCCAATTATGGAAGTGTATGCAAGGTTAAAAATTGTTGCACTTTCTACAGAAAGCAAACCAAATGCATTACAAGATAATTTAAACCAATTATTATTGCTTGCTAAAAAAGACAAATACACTGGCTATAGAGACATTATTTATTACGCAGCAGCTGAACTAGAATTAAAGAGAAAACAATATTCGTCAGCTGAAAAATTACTGATTAAAGGCATTGAAACTTCAGATAATAATGAACAACAAAAGCAAATAAGCTATTTAATGCTAGGTGATGTCTCTTATTTATTAAAAAAATACACCAATGCTGCTAGTAATTATGATAGCATTCAAATTAACTTTTTGAAAGAACAAGATTTGCAAAGAGTAAATAATCGAAGACCCCCTTTGGATTCAATTTCAAAAAATGTGTTTACCATTCAAAACGAAGATAGTTTGCAAAGAATTGCTTTGATGCCTATTGAAGAAAGAAATGTATTCCTGAGGAATTTGCTCAAAAAAATAAGGAAAGACAACGGGTTAAAAGAAACAGATAAAGAAATTTCCTTTGGAGGAAATTCACCCAATTTAGTAACAGAAGATTTCTTTAAACCTGCAAATACAGAATTTTATTTTACCAGCGGCTCATTAAAAACTAAAGGGCTTAGTGATTTTAAGGCAAAATGGGGAACACGACCAAATGTAGACAACTGGAGAAGGCAATCAGCTGTAGATAGGTCATTTAGTCCAACAACAGATTTTTCAGATGTTGCAACAATAGATATTGTTAAAAAAATAGAACCAAAAGAACTAAATCAAGAATCATTGATTGCCAATCTTCCTCTATCAATGGAACAATTAGAATTATCCAATAAAAAACTGTTTTTAGCACTATCCAATAATGCATACATTTTTCAGTATTATTTGCAAGACTACCCTACTGCAATTGATACTTATCTTGAAATATTAAGAAGATTTCCCAATAATCCCCCTTCGGAGGCTTTTTTGTATAATTTAAATTTATGTTACAATAAAACAGGTCAATACTTAAAAGCTGATTCATTAATTAGCGAATTAAAAACTAAGTATCCTAGCGGTATTTACTCAAAAAAAATAACAAATACTAAATCAGTCAATTCGCTCTCTCCTGCAGAACAATCCTATGCTTCTATTTATCGGTCATTTTTAGAAGGTCAATTTGAATATGCAAAAGAAAAGAAAATACAAGCAGATCAACAATTTGGGAAAAATTACTGGACACCTCAATTATTGTTCATTGAGTCGATTTATTATATAAAGCAAAAACAAGATAGTTTAGCCATTAATAGACTAGAAAATATTCAATCATTATTTCCGAAAACCGAAATGGCAGACAAGGCAACAAATATGATTGATGTGCTAAAAAGGCGAAAAGAAATTGAGGCATATTTGAGTAATTTAAATGTAGAAAGACCAGAAGAAGTTGTTAGTAGGAATATAGATTTAAACAATACCAATACTACAAAAATTGATATTCCAAAAACAGTATCAGCTATCAATCCCCCTGTTCAAAAAGTTGCTCCCATAGTTGCCCTACCAGAAATTGCAAAACCCATAATACCAAAAAGGGATATCAACTATCAATTTATTGCGAGTGATTCGCAATATGTAGTTTTGGTGCTCAATAAAGTAGATCCTATTTTTATCAGCGAAGCAAAAAATGCTTTTAACCGTTTTAATCAAGAAAGATTTTATGGCCAAAAAATACCTATCTCAATAATACCAATTAACGACAGTATTCAATTTTTATTGATTGGGGGGCCCTTTACAAATGCGGCTAATGCGATTAGTTATATTGACCTTGTAAAACCAATCACCAATTCAAGAATTGTTCCATGGCTCACTGCAGACAAATATGATTATAGCATGATTAGCCTTTCTAATTTTGAAATTATACAAAAAAGAAAGGATTACAACATGTACAGCATTTTTCTTCACCAATTATTTCCTGATAAATTTTAACCATTTACTTGATTATATCCCAAAACTCTTGTTTAGCTTTATCTTACTTTTATAACTACCATTATGACGAGACCTGTTAAAATATTCTGGCGTATATTTTTTAGTGGATTTGCTTTTGTAATAGCACTTATATTAATGCTCAATTTTGGTTGGATTGGCAGTATGCCAGATTTAAATGATATTGAAAACCCTACTGCTTCATTGGCAAGTCAAGTATATGCCGAAGACGGAACTTTAATGGGTAAATATTATATTGAAGACAGAATAAATGTTCAATATAAAGATATTAGCAAACATGTTATAGAAGCACTTGTAGCTACTGAAGATGAACGATTTTACGACCATAGTGGAATCGATTCAAGGTCTTTAGCAAGGGCTTTCTTCTATTTGGGCAGTGAAGGAGGTGCAAGCACTATTACCATGCAAACAGCCAAGAACCTCTTTACAGAAAACTGGAGTACCAAAAATTTTATTTTAAGAGGATTACAAAAGCTGAAAGAAGGCATTATTGCTGTAAAACTAGAACGCAATTTTACCAAAGAAGAAATTGCCACATTGTATTTAAATACAGTTGCCTTTGGAGACAATGTATTTGGTATTAGAAATGCATCAAAAACTTTTTTTCAAAAAGAGCCAGATAGATTAAATGTTGAAGACGCTGCAGTATTAATTGGAATGTTAAAAGGCGCAACATTATACAACCCAAGAAGAAATCCAAAATTAGCATTAGACAGAAGAAATACGGTTTTAAATCAGATGGTTAGAAATAGGTATTTGAAAGAGGATGAAGCCACCCTATTAAAATCAAAGCCTATCGAATTAAATTATAAAAAATTAGATGAAACAACCGGCCTTGGGCCCTATTTCAGGATGGTTTTGGGTGAAGAAATGAAAAGATGGTGCAAAGAACATAAAAAGAATAATGGAGATACTTATGATTTATTTAGAGATGGTTTAAAAATTTATACCACTATCAATCCTAGAATGCAATTATACGCTGAAGAGTCTGTTGCAAAACATATCAGCTACATGCAAAAATTATTGAATACTCAAGAAAACATCAAAACTGGAACTGTCTGGAAGGGATTTGAAAATGTATTGGAACAGGCCATGAAACAATCAGAACGTTGGAAAAATGCCAAGAAAGATGGACTTTCCGATGATGAAACAAAAAAGACATTTTATCAAAAAGTTCCAATGCGTGTTTTTGCTTGGAACAACACAAGGGGTAAAGACACTTTAATGACTCCTTATGATTCTGTTAAATACCACCGTCAAATGTTACAAGCAGGATTCATGGTAATGGATCCTCTTAATGGACAAATTAAAGCTTGGGTTGGTGGAATAGATTTTAAAACATTTAAATACGACCATGCAAATATCAATACCAAGCGTCAAGTAGGTTCTACTATTAAGCCACTCTTATACAGTTTAGCTATTGAAGAAGCTGGCTTCACTCCAAATACCGAAGTACAAGATATTCAACAAGGATTTGGTAGTTATGGGATGGTTCCAAATACAGGAAAAACTTGCACAGGTGCTTCTATGCCAATGGCTTTAGCATTGGCAAAATCTAGGAACTGTGCTTCCGCTTATATTTTAAAACAACTCGATAATACTGCCAATAATGGAGCGAAAAGATTTGTAGAGTATCTTAAAAAATGCGAAATGAAGAGTAAGCTAGAACCCTATCCTTCTATTGCTTTAGGTGCTACAGAAATTTCTTTATATGAAATGATGCAAGCATATAGTATGTTTCCAGGAAGAGGCTTCAATACAAAACCAATGTACATCACTCGCATAGAAGACAGAAATGGCAATGTCTTAGAAACATTTACTCCTAAACGTAAAGAAGTAATTAATGATGTGACTGCTTATTCAATTATTAAAATGATGCAAGGCGTAATGACCAATGGAACAGGTGCTGGTATTTGGGCATATGATGTTCCTAGCGGTCTTGAAATTGCTGGTAAAACAGGAACTACCAACGACAATAGCGATGCATGGTTCATGGGATATACTCCCCAATATTTGGCCGGTGGATGGGTAGGTTGCGATGACAGGTTTATTAGATTCAAAAGTGAAAGTTTAAATGGTCAAGGTGGTAGGGCTGCAATGCCTATTTGGGCATATTTTTTCAACAAAGCTGCAGCAGATGCCAATTGCGGCATAGATACCAAATTGACATTCATAAAACCAGATATCATGAGCAATGATATTAATATCGATTATATTAATGGCACAACCCCAGTATTGGGAGGAGAAGGAGAAGATTTAGGCACTGGCACTTCTACTGATTATGAAATACCAAAAGACATAAAACCAGAAGAATTAGGTGCCGAATCTCAAATTATTTTGAAAGAAGAAGAGAAACCAGTTGATCCTAAAGAAAAAAAACCTACAAATGTACCTGCAGCTCCTACAAATAAACCAGGAGAAAAACCGGCAGAAAAACCAAAAGCGGTAATGCCAAAAAAGCCAGGAAGTGGAACTAATTAATCAATATAAATAATTCCGAATTCTTGCTTCACACCTTGCGAGGCTTGATGAATCAAACGGAACCAATCTTTGCCGTATTTAGAATAGAAAATGGAAAAGTTATCATTTCTTTCCTGTAAATTATTACCAGGAAATAAACTTGATTTTAATTGGTTGATTTGCTGGATAGCTATTTGAAATTTTGTTTTTTCAGCTCGAAGCATTTTCTTTTCTAACTGTTCCACTCTTTTAATTGCCTTAGTTTTTATTGAAATAACATGCTCTACAAGAGTAGTATCAATAGCAGCCGATAATTTTTCTAATTGTTGATACAAAGAATTGATTGCTAACAACTCTTTGCTCAAAGACAATTGCTGATTGCTATTGGCTTTAACAGTTCTATTGATTAAATCCGTTGAATCCGCAAAAAGATCTAATTCACTTAAAGCTAATTTTCTTAATTTATCTTTTTGTGATTTTTCAATCACCAAAAATGAATTCCTTAGAACTAAAACAGGATAAGGAATATTTACTGCGTTGAAAACATTTTTTAATTCTAACCAATATGCCAATTCTCCCCCACCCCCAATAAAAGCTATATTTGGCAAAATGGTTTCTTGAAAAACACCTCTCAAAATTACGTTAGGACTAAACCGTTCCGGATAATTTTCCAATTCTTGCAATATTTCTTTTTCAGAAAAAACCAATTGCAAAGCTTTGACTTCATATTGCCCTGTAGAATTTAATTCTATTCTTTCCCGATGGTTATCGATCAAATAAAATAAATTAATATTTCTACCAACTGCTTGCACTTTGTAATTCATAGAAAGAGCTGCTGCAGTTTTCTCTACAATTGCATGCGAAAATTGCTCTAACAATTCTTTTTGAATAACAGAATTAAAAGCTGATTTTAAATCAGCTTGATCAGGAATCAATACAATTACTCCATAGTCTTCAAACAATTTATTCACTAATTCAAGTGTAGCTTGTTGAATTAATTTCCCTTCTGTATAACATAATTTATACAATTCAATTAACGCATTTCCAAAAGGCAATACCCCTATTTGCCCTTCAATTAAATGTACCATTTGAATGAAAGATTTGTCAACTTTCATTCGGCCTACCGCACCAGTTTGTTTTGTATTCCAAACCAACTTTTGACCTCCTAAATCAATACTTCCCAATTCTTCCAAATCTGCATCTTCACTTCCCATATAATACACTGGTACAAATTGGTTTTGGGTTAACCGCAAAGTCATTTCCTCCGCCAATTTTACGGTGTGCATAATTTTATAAATAAAATACAATGGCCCAGTAAAAATATTGGGTTGATGAGCAGTTGTTATAGTAAATACATTTTCTTTAAGCAATAATTCAATATTGTCATTTACTTTTGAAGAAATAGTTAACCCGCTGTATTGTTTTTTGATTGTATTCACCAATAATATTCTATTGGTATACATTTTATTTCGGCTATTGATGGCCGCATTTATTCCATCGATTGTTGGTGCATGTTTGTAAAAAGGTTTTAGTGAATCAGACTGGTGCAAATAATCAGTCACGATTTTAGAAAAAGCTTGGGTGCTATCGTAAGGTAAAAAAGAGGTAGAGCAATCCATATTAGAAGTAAAAATACAACTTCAATTAACGCATCGCATTTTTTATTCTGTTAGTTAAACCTATCGGGATTAAATGGTTGAATATCAATGCTGGTTTTTTGATCCATCAGTATTTCACTTACTAATTTGCCTGTACCAGCTCCTAAACTCAACCCTACCATTGAATGGCCAGTGGCAAGAACCAAATTATTCCATTTTTTGGATTTTCCTAAATAAGGCAAACCATCAGCAGAGCATGGCCTAAAGCCATACCATATTTTGTCGATTGATGGAAGTGGAATATCAAATTCTGGATAAAATTGTTTGACTGCTCTTAATAAACCTTCTACTCTATTCATTTTTGGGGCTGTTTTAGTAGAGGTGATTTCCATAGTGCCTCCAAAGCGAATTTTATTGCCATCCATCGGAGTGAGTGCTGCTCTACCTTCTACCAATACTGCTGGATGGTTAATTTTATAAGGAGAATTTTCTAATGTAATAGAATACCCCCTGCCTGGCATCAATAAAATATCTAGATCCAATTGAGCGGCTAATTCGCGGCTCCAAGAACCTGTTGCTAAAACAACAGAATCCGTAGAATAAAACTCTTTGTTTGTTTTGATACCCGTAATTTCTTTGCCCTTTTTCTCAAAACCAATGACTTCTGTATTCTTTACAAATTGCACTCCTTTCCCATCCAATAACGTAAATAAACGGTTCATCAATAAATTAGGGTATAAATGGGCATCGCATTTAAACATTACAGCTCCTTTTGCATTCAATCTTGTTTGTGGCTCCAATGCCTGTAGTTGATTATAATCTAAAAGAAGGGTATCTGTTAACCCTATTTCATGGGCTTTTTCTACCAAATGTTTGCACTTCTCTGAACCGGCATCGGTTTGGAAAATTTCCAACAACCCTTTTTGCTCATAGGCGAATGAAAAACCAGGAATTGAATTCCATTCCTCATACATTTTCTTACTTAAAATAGCAAAATCTCTTAAAGGTATTGCTGACTTTTCTACGTGTTCCGCAGTAGCAATTTGCATGAACTTTAACCCCCATTTGATTAAGCTAATATCTAATCGGGGTTGAACATAAAAAGGGCTTTTAGAATCCCACATCCATTTTAAACCTTGTTTTACTATACCAGGAGTAGCCAAAGGAACAAAATGACTAGGACATACATAACCTGCATTTCCATAGGAACAATTATCAGAAAAATCTGTTTTATCAATAACTGTTACCTCAAATCCTGCTTCATTTAAATAATAGGCACTGCTCAACCCAATAATGCCGCCACCAATAACTATCACTTTCATTAAATAAAATTAAAATATTTCTCCAAATTACAGAAAAAAATAGCTTGAAACTAAGAAGATCAGTTGCATTTTAAATTGTTTCAAGTAATTTAGACCAACTGAACTTTTAATATGGAAACTTACGGGAAAATTTTACTCTTTGCAATGCCAGCATTTTTAGCACTTGTACTCTTTGAAAAATGGTGGGGATGGAGAAAAGGGAATGATACTGTAAGAACAATGGATATGATTTCTAGCCTAACTTCAGGAATTACCAACTCTACAAAAGATGTTTTAGGATTGAGTATTGCAGTATTGAGCTACGACTGGATGGTAAATCATTGGGCCTTTTACCATATTAATTCTACTATTTTGGTTTACTTTATTGCATTTGTTGCTTTAGACTTAACTGGGTATTTAGTGCATCGTATAGATCATGAAATTAATTTTTTCTGGAATGCTCATTTAATTCACCACAGCAGTGAAGACTTTAATTTGGCATGTGCATTAAGACAAAGTATTTCTACATTTTTTAGACTATTTACTATTTTTCTTTTACCTGCAGCTTTTTTAGGTGTGCCCACTCAGGTAATTGCCATTGTAGCACCTTTGCATTTGTTTGCACAGTTCTGGTACCATACACAACATATCAATAAATTAGGTTGGCTAGAAAAAATAATAGTTACTCCTTCGCATCATCGAGTTCATCATGCTTTGAATCCGGAATACCTCGATAAAAACTATGGTCAGATTTTCATTTTTTGGGATAAATGGTTCGGTACATTTCAGGAAGAGTTGCCAAAAATAAAACCAGTTTATGGAATCACAAGGCCTGTTAGAACTTGGAATCCAATAAAAATTAATTTTACACATATTTGGTTATTAATAAAAGATGCTTGGCATACAAAAAAATTGGTTGACAAGTTAAGAATATGGTTCATGCCAAATGGTTGGAGGCCAGCTGATGTTTCAAACAAATACCCTGTTTATAAAATTGAAGACCCTTATCATTTTCAGAAATACGATACAATAAACAATAAATGGTTAACTGCCTGGACATGGATACAAATATCAATTCTGCTTTTAATCATTAGTTATCTTTTTGGGAATATCGCTTCTATTGGAAGCCCTGGGATGTTCTATTATGGGGCATTTATTTTCGTATATGTATATGCTTTCACCGATTTGATGGATGAACATTATACAGCATGGTTTTGGGAATTGGGCAAATCTATATTTGGATTGATTTTATTTAATCAAACTGGAGATTGGTTTGGAGCAGGAAAAATTTGGTCATTTTTGCCTTATATAATTGGCATTTATTTTATAGTTAGTCCATTGATTGTTTATCAATTAGCCCATTATAATTTTAAAAAAAATTATTGATGCCAGCGCTATAATAAATCAACACTTGTAAAACTTAATGGCAAAAGCATTGAGGCATTAGGAATAATAAAAACTTCCCCCTTCATTCCACTCAGTATAAGCCTAATTGGATGTTTTAGTCGGGTTTCAT
>JANOQC010000198.1:0-24326 GCA_031422175.1 Sphingobacteriia bacterium
AAACAAGAATCGGAAATCAATCGGCTAAAAAATAAATCTGTTTTTGAAACTCCAAATGGTGTAGATCGTCGTGGTTCTAAGCAACCCATTTTCCCGAAGAAGTAACCATTTATCTAATAAAGCTATTCCATTCAAGTTATTAATTAAATCAGGCTTTTTGTTGTAATTTCCGATGACCAAACAAATAGCTTTATGAAATACATTAATCGGTCAATCCTGTCTTTAACTATTGCTTGTTTAACACTTACGGCTTCTTCTCAGGTAGATCCAAGCTATTTAAAAGCCATGAAATGGCGAATGATTGGGCCTCATCGTGGTGGTCGAACAGTTGGCGCTGTAGGAATTCCTACCCAACCAAATGTATTTTATATTGGAGTGAATAATGGTGGTGTTTGGAAAACCACCGATTTTGGGAGAACATGGAAACCTATTTTCGATGATCAACCAACTGGTTCAATTGGCGATATTGCAATTGCCCCTTCTAACCCAAATACTATTTATGTAGCTTCTGGCGAAGGTATTCAACGCCCTGATTTATCAGTTGGTGATGGTATGTATAAGTCTATTGATGCTGGTAAAACATGGCAAAATATTGGCTTAAAAGATGGCCAACAAATTGGAGGCATTGCTATTGATCCTGCTAATGAAAACAAGGTTTTTGTTGCTGTATTGGGCCATCCCTACGGTCCGAATACAGAACGTGGTGTTTACCGAACTTCCGATGGTGGCAAAAATTGGGAAAGGGTTTTGTATAATGATGAAAATACAGGGGCTATTCAGGTAACCATCGACCCCAATAATTCCAAAATCATTTATGCCGACTTATGGGCCGGACGACAAGGGCCTTGGGAAAACGGTGCTTGGAACGGTGCCGAAAGTGGATTGTATAAATCAACAGATGGCGGAGACACTTGGAAAAAATTAGTGAATGGCCTCCCTACTGTTACTCAGGGCCTAGGTAGAATTGGGTTTTGCATAGCTCCTAGTAATTCAAATAGAATGTATGCCACTGTTGATGCTGGAGATAAAGGAGGAATTTATAGAAGTGATGATGCAGGCGAAACTTGGAAAAACATGAGTAGCGATAATAGATATTGGGGACGCGGTTCGGATTTTGCTGAAATAAAAGCAGATCCATTGAACGCCGATATTGTTTTTACGGCCAATGTGGTTGCTTGGAAATCTATTGATGGAGCTACAACATGGAAAGCCTTTAGAGGTGCTCCTGGCGGAGACGATTATCATCGTATTTGGATCAATCCTACTAACAACAATATTATTTTAATGGCTTCTGATCAAGGTGCAATTATTACTGTAAATGGTGGTGAAAGTTTTTCTTCTTGGTACAATCAACCTACAGCTCAATTTTATCATGTAAGTACTGATAATGCTTTTCCCTATAATGTATATGGTGGTCAACAAGAAAGCGGTTCGGTAGGAATTTCATCAAGAGGCAATGATGGGCAAATAACCTTTAGAGAATGGCATCCGGTTGGTGTGGAAGAATATGGTTATGTAGCTCCTGACCCACTTGATCCAAATATTATTTATGGTGGAAAAATTACTCGTTTTGATAAGCGTACTGGTCAGGTCCAACATATATCTCCCGAAGCAATTGCAACTGGCAAATATCGATTTGTACGAACTGCACCAGTTTTGTTTTCTCCAATAGACCCTACCACTTTATTTTATGCTGGCAATGTATTATTTAAAACCAATAATGGTGGAAAATCTTGGCAAGTAATTAGTCCAGATTTAACAAGAGAAAGCTATACTAATATTCCTGCAAGTGTTGGAATATATACTACAGCAGAAATGACAAAAATGCCAAGAAGAGGCGTTATTTATACGATAGCCCCCTCTCCTAAAAATGCCAATATCATTTGGTGTGGTACCGATGATGGTTATATTCAACTCACAAAAGATGGTGGAAAAACCTGGAAAAATGTAACCCCTCCTGCAATTACAGAATGGAGCAAAGTATCCATAATGGAAGCCAGTCACTTCGATGAAAATACCGCGTATGCTGCTGTGAATCGAATTAGATGCGACGATATGAAACCCCATATTTATAAAACCACAGACGGCGGTACTACTTGGAATGAAATAGTGAGTGGTCTACCGAATGATCCTATCAACGCTGTTAAAGAAGATCCGATAACCAAGGGGTTATTATTTGCAGGATCTGAGCGAATGGTTTATTTTTCTTTGAATGAAGGGCAGCAATGGCATCCACTTCGTTTAAATATGCCAGCTACATCTATTCGAGATTTAGTAATTAAAGACGATGATATAGTGGTTGGAACTCATGGAAGATCGTTTTGGATCTTAGACAATATAACTCCGCTAAGACAGCTAACAAAGAATGCATCTATCGTGTTATTTAAACCTCAAACGGCAACAAGAGTTAGATGGAATATGAATACAGATACTCCTTTACCGCAAGAAGAACCAAGCGGACAAAATCCTCCTGATGGAGCCATTATTGATTTTTACTTGAATAAAAAATCCAATGCGCCATTCAGTCTCGAAATAAAAGATGCTGCTGGAAAACTAGTTAGAAAATTCAGCAGTAACGATCAGCCCTATCCTATTCCACCAGTAAATATTCCTTTGTATTGGATTCGTCCACAACAACTATTATCATCAGAAGCTGGTGCACAAAGATTTGTTTGGGATATGCATTACGCACCCCTCAGTTTAGTTCCAAGTTACCCAATAGCTGCAATAGAAGGCAATACAGCGCCATCATTTACTTCACCATGGGCAAAGCCAGGCAACTATAAAATAACTTTAAATATAGATGGGCAATCCTTTACTCAATCGTTATTAATTAGAATGGATCCAAGAGTAAAAACGCCTACAAAAGATCTGGATCTACAGCATACTTATTCAATGGTGTGTTACGAAAAAACATTGGAAGCAAAAAAGTACATGGACGAAATGGCTTCATATGTTGTTAATCCAACAATAAATGAAGAAACAAAAAAACAAATAAATACAATAATGGGTGTTTCAGCCAGAAGACGAGGTGGAACTGGCTCTGCTAGTTTTGGATCTTTAGCTGGATCTTATGAAACTATTATGAGCAATTTACAAGAAGCAGACCTTGCTCCTACAGATATTGCTATTCAAACGATTAAAGAATTAACTATTTCTTTTGATGCATTGAAAAAGAATTGGGACGCAATCAAACTGAAATTGTAAATATCGTTAATGACGCTTTGAAATATGATTGAATCAATTACATTAAAAATTAGAAAAAGTACTTCTTTGAAAATTTGCAACACTCGCTGATTTTTAATTTTAGTTATGATTGAATCAAATACATCGTTCGCTGCTGATAAATGCAATTATTCATTTACAAATTCCTTAAATTAATGCATTTATCAAAGGCTCACTCTTGCATTTGATTAAATCATCATTCATTAAAAATTTCAAATCGTAGTGCTTTAAAAAATTTGCAAAAACGAGCCTTTTAGAAATGCTAAGTTTTAGAAAACTAAAAATGAGTTAATGCATTTCTAAGCAGCGAGTGTTGCAAATTTTTAAAGCATTAATAATAGAAATAAAAAATGCCCCAAATATATGGAGCATTTTAAAAATTGTTTTTTGTTTAGATGCTGATGCTGTATTATTTAAATGTTGCGTGCAATGCATCAAACTCTTTGTACTTCGCTTCAAAAGCATCAAATGCTTTAGGATCTTTACCTCTTACTTTATTCATTTTATAAGAGTATAAATTAGCCAAGAAATCAACTGATTTATTCAAAACGCCTTTCTCTACATTTGTTCTAGGAGTTTTATCTTTAAGAATTACATAAGACTTGCTCAACCAATCAATAGCAATATCAATATTGTCTTGAGCGATTTTATCAACTTCAATATTTTTTTTCTTAATTGCATCAGTTTGCTCTTTCAATTTAGTGTCTGCTGCAATTTTTTTCTTAGGATCTTTTTCAACTGGCTTATTCGCATTCAATTGTTGCAATTCTCTAATATTTGCACCATATTTATCATCTGCGTCATTGAAATAGTTATAATGAATTATGGCAACATTGTATGAAGCCAATGCATTCTGGTTATTTTTACCATATGCTTTTTTAAATGCTTCAACTCCTTTACGAGTATACTGATCAAATATAGTACTATCTGTTTCTTTATGCCTAACGTTAACAAATACATCTCCAAATTGCAGGTATTGCATTTCACCTAAAGTGCCAGCTACATCTCCTTTTTCATAAAATGCTGTTTTTTCTGCAAGGGTGAAATTTTGATCGATATATTCAACTTCGTAATCGTCCCAATTTTCTTTTGGATATACTTCTTTACCTAAATTAATAGCCTTGTAAAAACTATCTTTATCTTTTTTCTTAATACCTTGATCTGCCAAGAATTTATAAATATCCTGAAAATTTTCACCAGTACATTTTGCTTCTGCAAGTCTGTAATAATAAAATGAAGCACGGTCTATTTTTTGTGCATTTTGGTTAGAATATGCCGCATACAAAATGGATGTAGTGTCAAATGAAGCTTTTGAATTGGCCCATTTATTTTGAAAAATAAAATCGCTATAGTATACAGCAGTTTCAAAATCTTCAGCAGCTTTTGGCCAAGCTTTTGCAGTAAAATCTGTTAAGCCTGTATTAAAAGACATGGAATACAGATCGAAAAATCCATCCGCTCCTTTTTCTTTAACAATTGTAAAAACAGGGTCCATAGAAACATACTTTTTAGTTGCTTCGTCAGCATCTTTCAACGCATTTGGATATTTTGCTTTGGTAGCTTCATTCTTTGCAAGTGAAGCATTTAAACGAGCTTTCCAATACCAACCTTCTGCTTTTGCAGCTCCTTTTGGATCGGCTAATAATTTATCATTTTCTGTTTTAGCATCTTCAGTTTTCCCAAGTAATACAAGGGTTTGTACTTTTTTGAAATCCTGTGCAATTGCAACATTCAATAATACAATGCTGAAAAGAACGGAGAAGAAATACTTCATATGGGGTGTTTTAAAGTTGTTTAAATAATTGGTTGATTTGTAGTATTATCAGTTGAAGAATCATCATTTGTAGAAGTTCCGTTTGATGTTGAATCTTCAGATGATATTTCATTTGTTTGTTCTCCTTCGATTGACGAATCTTCAATTACCTGCTCTTCAATTTGAGAAATGGCCGCAATTTCATCAGTGTCGTCTAATCGAATTAATTTAACGCCCTGTGTTGCTCTTCCTGCTTCTCGTATAGCAACAATGCCGGTTCTAATAGTAATACCAGATTTACAAGTGATAATTAAGTCTTCCACTTCTTTCACATACAAAATACCTACCAATTTACCTGTTTTCTCTGTTACATTGATCGTTTTTACTCCTTTTCCTCCCCGATTGGTAATCCTATAATCTTCAATAGCAGTTCTCTTACCATATCCTTTTTCACTTACAACCAAAATTGTTCTTTCGGTATCCTCTTTATTTACACAAATCATTCCTACAACTTCATCTGTATTGTCATCCACCTCTATTCCTGCTACACCAATTGCACCTCTTCCTGTAGATCGAACTTTTGTTTCAGGGAAACGAATGGCTCTGCCACTCTTTACAGCCATCATAATTTCGCTATTACCATCAGTTAACCTTGCTTCTAATAATTCATCTCCTTCAATAATATTAATGGCATTTACCCCATTTGCTCTTGGTCTGCTAAAATCTTCTAAAGAAGTTTTCTTTATAATTCCTCGCTTAGTACAAAGAACTATATAATGATTTTGAACAAAATCTTTATCATTTAACTGCTTCACATTGATAATAGCTTTCACTTTATCATCACCAGGTAGTTGAATAAGGTTTTGAATTGCTCTTCCTTTACCTTGCTTCTCACCTTCTGGTATTTCATAAACACGCATCCAGAAACACCTTCCTTTTTCTGTAAAGAATAACATGGTGTCATGTGTTGACGCTACAAATAAATGTTCTACATAATCTTCCTCACGTGTTTTTGATCCAATTGCTCCTCTTCCACCTCTTTTTTGTTGCCTGTATTCTGTTGCAGACGTTCTTTTAATATAACCTAAATGAGAAATAGTAATTACAACATCTTCATTTTCTATCAAATCTTCCATTCTCATTTCATCGGCGAGGTATTGAATTTCACTCTTACGTACATCTCCAAATTTTGCTTTTACTTCTAACAATTCTGTTTTGATTAAATCATAACGCATGTCTTCGCTAGCTAACAAAGCTTTCAAGTGTTTAATGGTAGCAATCAACCCATTGAATTCTTCAATGATTTTATCACGTTCCATTCCTGTAAGCCTTTGCAAACGCAATTCTAATATTGCTTTGGCTTGTAATTCAGACAACCCTTGTTCTTGTGTATAAATTTCATTCGCTAAATCGGAGAACATAGCAGCATTCAAATACCATTTCTCTTCTTTACTCTTAGCAATTAATACTTCTTTGGCTTCATCAGGTGTTCTGCTTCCTCTGATTAATCTGATTACTTCATCTAAATGATCAAGCGCTTTTAAATATCCTTCTAAAATATGGGCACGTTCTTCTGCTTTTCGTAATTCAAACTTTGCTCTGCGAATAACCACTTCCATTCTAAATTCAATGAACTCACTAATCAAATCGCGTAAGTTCATGATTCTTGGACGTCCTTTGCTTAAAGCAACATTATTAACACCATAGCTAGTTTGTAATTCTGTATGCTTGTACAATTGATTAATCACCACTTGCGCAACAGCATCTTTCTTTAATTCAACAACAATTCTAGTACCATCTTTATTACTTTGATTTCCAACATCAGAAATTCCATCTACTATTTTGTTGATGGCTAATTGACCTATTCGATCAGTTAATACGTCTCTACTAACTTGATAGGGAACTTCTGTAATTACAATCATTTCGCGGCCATTTGACTTAGCTTCCACATTGCATTTACCTCTAACTACAACCCTTCCTCTTCCTGTTAATAAGCCTTGTTTAACACCTTCCATTCCGTATATAACACCGCCTGTAGGAAAATCAGGCGCTTTTACATAATTCATTAACTCTTCAATAGGAATAGATCTATTCTCCACATATGCAACACAACCATCAATAACTTCACTCAAATTATGCGGCATCATATTAGTTGCCATGCCTACAGCAATACCAGATGAACCGTTGATTAATAATTGAGGGATTCTTGTTGGAAGTACCGAAGGCTCTTCCAAAGAATCGTCAAAATTTAATTGAAAATCAACTGTTTCTTTTTCAATATCATCCAACATCGCTTCAGCAATTTTTTGAAGCCTTGCTTCAGTATAACGCATGGCGGCTGGTGGATCTCCATCTTGATTTCCAAAGTTACCTTGTCGATCTACCAACGTATATCTCATAGTCCACTCCTGGGCCATACGAACCAAGGTATCGTAAATAGCACTATCACCGTGGGGATGATATTTTCCCATTACTTCCCCTACAATACGGGCAGATTTTTTAAAAGGCTTATTACTGCTATTGCCCAATTCACTCATTGCATATAATACACGACGGTGAACAGGTTTAAATCCATCTCTAACATCAGGCAATGCTCTACCAACTATTACCGACATTGAATAGTCGATATAAGCAGTTTTCATTTGCTCTTCAATATTTACCTGAATGATACGATCATTATCGTTTGTAAGGGCTGGCAATTGATTCTCTTCCATGTATCTTTTTCTCGTTCAAAATTGTTTGCTGTTAAGTGGCAAAATTACCACTCAATAAAGTGGCTGCGAAGATACCTTTTTTACCCTTCTAAATATGCTAAAAAATCGGTTTTTTTAAGGGTTTTATCCACAGTTGTTAGGAGCTATAATTGATTGATTTTCATGCTTCATAGGCAATTGTTCTATATTTATTTATTTATATGAATCAGACTTCTCAAATTTTACTTTTTGGGGCAGGCAAATCGGCCACTGTTCTCATACAATATTTAGCCCGAATTTGTGCTGAAAATCAATGGTATAGCACGATTGTAGACATCAATGAACAATTAGTTCAACAAAAAATAGGCAACTCCCCTTTTTTAAAGGCGGCATCCATATCAATAGAAGATGAAATAGAACGAACAAATTTGATCAATAATAGTCAAGTGGTCATTTCTTTATTACCACCCCATTTACATGTATTGGTTGCAAATACTTGTTTAGCATTAGGGAAACACCTTTTAACTGCATCTTATATAGATGCTCCAATAAGACTAATGGAAAAAGAAATTGCATCCAAAGGATTGCTTTTTTTAGGCGAAATGGGGCTCGATCCGGGCATCGATCACATGAGTGCCATGCAGCTAATTCATTCTATCAAACAAAAAGGAGGTGTTATACAATCTTTTAGATCGCATTGCGGCGGTTTAATTGCGCCAGAATGTAATAATAATCCATGGCATTATAAGTTCAGTTGGAATCCTAGGAATATCATTACTGCAGGTAAATCAGGTGCAATTTATAAAGAAAATAATATCGTTAAAGAAGTTGGATATGATCAAATTTTTAGCGACTGCAGTACAGTGGAAATTCCATCATTGTGTTCTTTGGCTTTTTACCCCAATAGAGATTCATTGAGCTATGCAAGTTTGTATGGTATAGAAAACGCAGCTACATTTATCAGAACAACATTGAGGTATCCTGATTTTTGTAAGGGGTGGCAAAAAATAGTAGCAGCGGGATTTACTACAGACGAAGAATTAATCAATACAGATGAACTTTCTTTTGGAAGATTCTTACGTGATCGGTTGTCTTCTAAAAATATTCAAATAGATACTGCAATAATAGAACAACAATTTGAGTTTATCGGACTGTACAACAATAAATCGATACATGAAGGCACAAAATCTTATGCGGCTATTTTACAAGAACTATTAGAAGATAAATGGAAATTAGAGCATGGGGATATAGACATGATTGTAATGATGCATGAAATAGATTATTCACTGAATAATGAAATGCATCAAATTAAAAGTTCACTTATTGTTAAAGGCGATAACGAAATAAATACCGCTATGGCAAAAACAGTGGGACTTCCATTAGGGATAGCTGCCAAACTAATTTTAGAAAATAAAATTAATGATAGAGGATTACATATTCCAATTGTAGAATCAATCTACGAGCCGGTTTTATCGGAATTAGCTATAGAAGGAATTCTATTTGAAGAAAATTAAGAATTAAGAAAGATGAATTAAGAGATATGAATTATGAATTAAGAATTATGAATAATAAAATTTCCAATAACTTAATAACCAATAACCCAATAACTGACAACTGACAATGAAATACTGGTTAATTAAATCCGAACCTTTTAAATACAGTTGGGATCAATTTGAAAAAGATAAAAAAACTTTTTGGGATGGAGTAAGAAATTACGAAGCAAGAAATAATTTAAAAGCCATGCAAAAAGGAGACCTTGCTTTTTGGTACCATAGTAATGAAGGTATGGAAATAATAGGTATTGCTAAAGTTGCTAAAACTTTTTATCAAGACCCAACTACCGACGATCCAGCATGGGTTGTAGTAGATTTTAAACCGCATAAAAAACTCAAAAAGTCGGTATCACTTGCTACCGTTAAAGCCGATAAAAGGCTGGTTAATATGTCATTGGTAAGAATGGGCAGATTATCTGTTCAGCCCGTTACCGAAGAAGAATGGGCAATCATCTTGGAATTGAGTGAAACAAAAATTTAAAATAGATGAAGAAATTGGTTGTACTTTCTGGTGCAGGCATTAGTGCTGAAAGTGGATTAAAAACATTTAGAGATAGCGATGGTTTATGGGAGGGATATGATGTGTATGAAGTAGCAACACCAAGAGGATGGAATAAAAATCCACAATTGGTGCTCGATTTTTACAATATGCGGCGCAAAGATGTTACTAAAGCTATTCCCAATAAAGCGCATGTTGTTTTAGCTGAACTAGAACAACATTTTGATGTTCATATAATCACGCAGAATATTGATGATTTACATGAAAGAGCTGGTAGCTCGAAAGTTTTGCATTTACATGGAGAAATATTTAAAATGAGAAGTGTTTTAGATACTGACCATAAAAAAATTGAATCAATATTGGTCGATATTCTTTTGGGTGATCTTGCGCCAGATGGTGGCCAATATAGGCCCCATATAGTTTGGTTTGAAGAAGATGTACCAATGATTCAAAAAGCAGCAGCGATAGTAGAACAAGCTGATATATTTGTGGTGGTAGGCACTTCATTAGCCGTTTATCCTGCTGCAGGTTTAGTAAATCATGCACCAAAAGAAATACCAAAATTTATAATTGATAAAAATATACCCTACACACAATCGATATTGAATTTAACATCTATTGAGGCACTAGCTTCAATTGGCATTGAAAAATTGCAAAAGCTATTGCTAAATAGCTGATTTTGATCAAATACAATTCACTTACAGCAGTCTAATAATTCAATAACTCAATAACTTAATTTCCGTTTTAGTACCTTTGCAACCTTAAATCAAAAAAATGGCTTTACAAGCAGGAATAGTAGGATTACCTAATGTAGGAAAATCAACCCTTTTTAATGCAGTTAGTAATAGTGCTAAAGCACAGGCAAGCAATTATCGTTTTTGTACCATCGAACCAAACACTGGATTAGTAGATGTACCAGATGAGCGATTAAACAAATTAGCTGAATTGGTTCAACCCAATAAAATAATTCCTACTCAAATGGAGATTGTGGATATTGCTGGTTTAGTAAAAGGGGCCAGTAAAGGCGAAGGCTTAGGCAATAAGTTTTTAGGAAACATTCGTGAAGTAGATGCCATCATACATGTAATCCGATGTTTTGAAGATGAAAATGTATTAAGAGAAGAAGGTGCTATCAATCCTATTAGCGACAAAGAAATCATTGAAACAGAACTACAACTCAAAGATTTAGAAAGTGTAGAAAAGAAAATGCAGCGAGTAGAAAAAATGGCAAGAGTTGGAAGCGATACCAAAGCAAAAGCAGAATTTGAAGTATTGTCTAAATGCAAAGCTCACCTAGATGCAGGAAAAGGCATTCATACTTTAGGTTTGAGTAAAGAAGATAAATTAGTTATTGCAGATTTATTCTTATTAACTGATAAACCGGTATTATATGTTGCAAATGTTGATGAAGCTTCTATGCATACTGGAAATGCTTTTTCAGATAAATTAAAAGCTGCAGCTGAAGCCGAAGGTGCACAAGTAATTGTAATGTGTAACAATATTGAAGCCCAGATTGCAGAAATGGATAATGCCGATGATAAGCAAATGTTTATGGAAGAATATAAAATGACTGAACCTGCTTTAAATCGATTGATTAGAACTACCTATAAATTATTAACGCTTGAAACCTATTTCACAGCAGGTGTTCAGGAAGTTAGGGCTTGGACAATTCACCATGGCTGGAAAGCACCTCAGGCAGCAAGTGTTATTCATACAGATTTTGAAAAAGGTTTTATAAAAGCAGAAGTTATTGCATTCGATGATTTTGTGAAATATGGCAGTGAAGCTGCTTGTAGAGAAATAGGAAGATTAAGAATTGAAGGAAAAGAGTACATTGTAAAAGATGGTGATGTAATGCATTTTAGATTCAATGTTTAGTAACAAGTCAATATCTAATAACTCAATAACTAGCGTTTATGTTATCGTTTTGGGAAAAAGATAGTTTTTATTCGGATACTGATATTGCTATTATTGGTGGTGGGTTAATGGGTTTATGGACTGCATTGGAAATTAAAAAACAATCTCCATCAATTTCCGTAACCATTTTAGAAAGAAGTACTACTCCACTAGGTGCATCAACTCGAAATGCAGGATTTGCTTGCTTTGGAAGTCTTACAGAGTTGCTTTCAGACGAAACTAATATGGGTACCAATGCCATGTTAGAAATTGTTGAAATGCGTTACAAAGGCATTGAAAAGATTAAATCAATATTCAACTCCGAACAAATTAATCTGGATGAATGTGGTGGTTATGAAGCACTAGGGCCAATCAGTTGGGCCGGAGAAATAAACGACCGAATCAATTATATTAATCAATTACTTTCATCGATAACAGGCAAAGCAAATTGTTTTTCCAATGCATCGAATCAAATGAGTTCCATTGGTTTAAAAAACTTTGACCATTTGATTTTTAATCCTTTAGAGGCAGGAATACATAGCGGCAAATTAGTAAGTGCTTTAACTCAATTAGCCATTGAAAAAGGAATTAGAATTTTGAATGGGATGGAAATAATTGGTTGGGGAAAAATGAATGATAAAATACTCATTGAATCAAAGAATGAAAAATCAATAAAAGCAAATCAATTACTTTTTTGCACCAATGGATTTACCAATCAATTACTGCCATTGTTAAAAATTGATCCAGCACGAGGTCAAATAATACTAACAGCTCCAATTAAAGGGCTATGCACAAAAGGAACTTTTCATTTTGATGAAGGATTTTATTATTGGAGAAATATTGGTAATCGAATACTCTTGGGAGGAGCACGAAATAGTGATTTCTTGAATGAACAAACTATAAGTTTCGAAGGTTCGGATTTAATTAGAACTACTTTGATTGCATTTTTGCACAATCATTTGGAAACAGCAGAACCAATTATAATTGAACAAAGCTGGAGTGGCATTATGGGCTTTACTGAAAATAAACTTCCGCTTTATCAGCGCTTGGATGACTCAATTTCTGCTGCTATAGCTTGTAATGGTATGGGTGTAGCCCTCACTCCTATTTTTGCAGAAAAAGTTGCTTTCGAATTATTAAATTAGCTTTAACTGCTATTTAGCTGTATGTACATTATTATTAATTGATTTTTTTATGAAGCAAATTGTTATTTACCTATTTGTTCTTTTATTGTTTCTTGGTTGTAAGAATGCAGAACAACAAGAGGCATTGGTAAACAATGTTATACCTGCACCATCTTCAATTCAATATGCTTTACTGAAAGTACATCCACATGATACTTCCTCCTATACCCAAGGGCTTTTCATGCACAACAATGTGCTATATGAAGGAACAGGATGGCAAGGTGAAAGTAAATTAATGACCGTTGACATTAAAACAGGAAGGCCAATCAAAAAAATAGAATTGCCTTATGAATATTTTGGGGAAGGCATTACATTGATGAATAATACCATTTATCAACTAACATGGAAAAATCATAAAGTCATTGTTTACGACGCAACCACATTTAAAAAAACAAATGAAATGGAATGGCCCTTTGAAGGCTGGGGACTTACTAATAATGGCACTCAGCTTATCATTAGCACAGGTGGTAGTAATTTGTATTTTGTAAATCCTGCTACGATGAAGATTGAAAGAACGCTTGGAGTGTCTGATAACAATGGGTATATAGATAGTATTAATGAATTAGAATTTGTAAATGGATTTATTTATGCCAATAAATACTTGAGCGATTTGATTCTAAAAATTAATCCACAAACTGGCTATATTGAAGGAAAAGCAGATCTATCTAACTTAATAAAAGAATCAGGATCTTCCTATGATCCAAGAACAATTGATTCCGGATTTGTTTTAAACGGCATTGCCTATAATCCTACAAATCAACATTTTTTAATTACAGGTAAACGTTGGCCTTTTTTAGCTGAAATTACATTGAAATAAAAAGTATAAACTACTGTTTAGGCGAAAAAATGTAAATGACTGAACTACATTTTTTATGATTAAAGAGCGCCTTTAAATTAGAAAGTAATCCAATAGAAAACGCTTTAATCATATTCGACTTTCCACTTTTATATTGTTCACTTAATAGTGAAACATAAAAAGAATCAAACCACATAGGATTGCATTTTACTAAATCAAACCCATTTGTATTGGCTATTTGTTCTATTGAATTTGGAGAGAAATGATATAAATGTCTTGGAACATCGTAAGCAGCCCAGAATTGTTGATAATGTTTGGCATCATAAGAAGTATAATTCGGAACCGCAATTACTAATTTACCATCTGGTGCAATCAAATTTTTGAAATGATTCCAATAGCCCGAAAGATCATGCACATGTTCTAAAACATGCCACAATGTAATTGCATCAAAGGAATTTGCTTCTAAATGGTTTATTGCTTCAGGTTCATTTAATGCCAATGAATGGTTTTGAATAGCCAGATTTCTGGCAGCCGAATCTGGCTCTAACCCAATTACTTTCCAACCTTTCGATTTCATTTTTTTGGCAAATGCGCCGGTACCAGCTCCAATATCTAATAAACTGCCAACAGATTTCTTGGTTACTTTTTGTATTAAATGTTGTTTTGAATGCAGCGTAAAATTTCTAACAAGATGATACAAACGATTGATGAGCCCCTCTTTTGTATCACTATGCGAAACATAGTTACTCGATTGATAGTAAGGCCCAATATGTTTGATATCAGGAATATTTTGAGTAAAACGAAGTTTACAGTTGTTGCAATGCCAGATTTCAAATGGTTGACTACTGACTGTATAATCAATGGCCGATATTAATTGACTGATTGCAGCTGCACTGCATGCCGGGCATTTAGATAAATGAATAGTTCCCAGCATAACTTAAACGTAATAAAATAAAAGAGCCCCAACACCAATAAGTAATAAAATAATGGCATAAATCCACCAATTATCAGCCTCCTCACCTTCAGATTCCTGCCCTAATAATTCTCGTATATCCTCTTCTTCTTGAAATGAAAGGTCTTTTTCTTGATCATAATCTATAGGAGTTGCTTTTTTAGCAATTGGATAAGTGGCATCTAATTTAACTTGTGGCAATAACTCCAATAAATTTTTCTCGGGCGAAAAAAGGATAGAGCCATTGTCTTCTTTTTTGAGTCGACCAATACCAGGAATTACAGCGCCTTGTGGCGTATTGATGGTTGATTTTATTTTGTATAAATAATCATGAAAAGAGCGAATAGCAACAACTTCATCAACCCCCAATTCATTGGCTAAAAAATCAAAAAAAAACTTGTCAGCTGAAGCCGTTTCTTGTTTAAATTGAATAACTTGACTTGGAGCGTATAATAATCCATTGATAGAATCTAATTGTGCGCCATTAGACTCAATAATGAGATTGCCAATATCAGGGATGCTTAATTTTTTATTAAGCGATAGATATTTATGCAAATATTGATTCATGATCCCTCCGTTTATAAAAACGAATATACAACTCCTGCCATAACATTAAAACCAAAAACTGGATATTGATTCCATCTTTGATAAGTATTATTAAACAAATTGTTCATTTCTAGCCATATTCGGCAGTTTTTTTGAACATGAAATTCACCCCCGACATTAAAATCCAGCCCTGGAGATAGCCTACTTGCAGGTATAGTAAGGGTTTTGTACATACTTCCGCCCAAATAAAATAAATCAGCCTTTACTTGAAGATCTTTCAGCGGTTTCCAAATTGTTGTACCAGTAATTTCAACAGGAACTAGACCCCAAGCATAATTATTTATAGAGAAAGCATTGAATTGGGTTAAACTAGCAGCAGCTAAAAATGATAGATTGTCCTGAACGGTATACCCGAATTCGCCTTGTAACTTCACCGCATTCATGCTGGATTCATAGATAGTATTAAATGTTTTACCGTCAAAAGCATCATTTAAAAACAAGGGTTGATTTTTTAATTGCTGAAATACAATTTTTGCATTGTATGAAATATGATTCCCCGAGCTTCCCTTTACCCCTATAAATTGCTGGTTGATTTGAGTGTTTAAAATGGAAGAAAATGGACCTATCCATGGGTTGAATGCAATTAATGACCGATAGCTATTCTTTCTGAAATTTCCATCCCACCCTGCTTGCAAGGTCAATGGAGAGTTTGGCAACTTTCCTTCAGCTGTGAAATTGGGCAACATGGTGTAATTGTTATTATCCCATGAAGGCCTTATTCCAATATTTAGGTTGAAATTTGGTGTACTAAATACAACCGCCGGATTTAATGAAAACAAGTTATTACTGATTATTGCCGTTGGCAACTTGGTATTGGCAATATCAGCCGAAAAAGATAATTTAAATGAAATGAATTTGCTAAATATTTTTTCAATTGGTAAATTAAAAATCAGGTTATTTTCAGCTCCATTATTATTGTCAGTAAATCGGTAAAAACGCAATTGAGGATTAAAAGTAACACCTGCCTCATTTGCTTTCTTATTAATTGCACCAACTTCTAATGATACAGTATTGAATATTTGTTTTAATTGTTCTTTTGTAAATGATAGTGAAGACGGTTTAAAACCATACTTGTATTGCGTTACCGATGTGAAATTAGCATGACTCGTCCATTCAATAAATTTTGGAGAATTGATGATTGAAATTACATCCAAATTTAATTTGCTAAACTGCTGTGCAAATAAATTGCTCTTTGAACTAAGATAGTTGGCTTGAATTGTAGTGATTGCTTTTTCCCCATCACCAAAAGAAAATCTTCCTTCTCCAAAAAAGGTATTCAAATTACCAGCCCCCAGCTTAACTTGATGCCGGGTTGTCCATATTAATCCAGTATCTGCGGGTAATGCTAAAGGCTGAATCGCAACGGGTTCATAAGAGAAAAACAAATTAGAAGAAGGAACTTTATAGTTAAGTAGAATTTTAGATGTATCTGCAACGCTAGTTGCAGCAGTAAAATTAATTTTAGCCGCATTTTGCAATGTGGGTTTAAAATCTGAAGTAATTACTACGGTTCTGTTCCCGATCGTATCAGTTGATTCAGCCTGCTTTTTCTTCTTTGAGGAAGCAGCAGTTTTGGGCATTTTTTTTTGAGACGATTTACGCTTTTGTGCAGCAACATCATACCCTATTATTAATAATAAAGGCAAGAGTAAAAAGAGTATCAATCTTTTGGCCATATTCATTCCTATTAACTATTGAACTTTTGTAACTTTTTCTTTAACCGCAATAACTTGCAATAATTTTTCACCAGCAATTTTTTTCAACTCATTGATGGTGGCATTGTCTGAAACACTTTTAAAAGTTGCTTCTGCATTAAATAAATCGTTCTGCTTTAAATAAATATCCCCAATTAATATATAACTACTGGTTACCCAATAATCATAAGATCCATACTGTTTAATTACTTCAAAAGCAGCTTTTTCTGCTTCTGGTAATTGATTATTTAATAATAATAATTCTGCAACTCTATATTGCGTTTCGGCTGTTATCTCCGATTTTCCAAATGCCAATATTTTTTTAAAGCCGATTAATGCTTCACTATTTCTATTATTTAATTGATCTGTTTTTGCAATTACAAAACCAGCCATCAGTTGATCGTCGGCAGCAATTCCTTTTTGTAATAATAATTCTATTGCGTTTGGTGTTGCTTCACTATAATTTTGCAACTTAAACTGACACCTCAATAATCCCCTCATTGCTTCTAAACGATTCTCTTGTTGAACAGCTATTTTTTTGAGTAATGAATAATATTTACTTGCTTCTTTATAGTCTTTTATATCAAAATAATATATTCTCGCAGATTGTAACGCACTCCGTTCGGCATACTTATTCGGGAACTTAGCAGCAACCAGATTGTAAAAAGGCAAAGCATAGGTAAATTGTTTTTGCACAATATTTATCTCGGCTAGAAAATAATTAGCTTCGATTGTATATTTTCCATCAGGAAATTTCAAAATATATTCAGTAAGACCAGTTTGAGCGGCCATATTATCTTTCGCTTCATATTTATTATATGCGGAACGATATGTTAGAGAATCGGCTTCATTGTTAGCAATTGGCTTGCCATTTGCTTGCATCAATTCAATAAATGAAGCAGGTTGTTGATTTCCTATATAGATGTTTCGAATATATTCAATTGCCGATTCAGTTTCAGGACTGTTTGGAAATTTGGACAACAAGATTTTGAACTGATCCATCGCAGGATCGTTTTTATTGATATTAAATAATGCAATACCCAATTTTAAATATCCTTGCGGATGAAATGGGATTGCTTTTTCATTATTGATTACTTTATATAAAGGAGGCAGTGCACTATTATAATCTTCTTCAGATAAATAGGTATTAGCAATTTCCAATTGAGCCTGTGGAATCATGTTAGACTCAGGATATTGTTTTTCAAGAAAACTAAGCCATTGAATTTTTTCTTTGGGTTTATTGAATGCTCCTGTAATAATTCCTTTTTGATAAATAGCATAATCTGCTGCAGGCCATCCATTCTGTATAACTTGATCATATACTGATAATGCCAATTTATATTCTTTGGCCATAAAATGACAATCTCCAACACGTAAATATGCATCTTTTTCTACATCTGCATTTGTACCATTGGTAGATTTATTGACCATTTCAAATTGTTCTTTTGCCAAACGATAATTTTCTTGTTTAAGAAAACAATACGCTAAATTATACCTTGCGTTGAGTGAATTAACTTCGCCAATTCGAACTGGGTTTTTTAAAAAGTTTTGTAGAAATAGAATAGCTAAATCTGTTCTTCCAGCTCTATAAGATAATTCTCCTTTCCAGAAGTTTACAAACTGAACTAGATCAGAATTATGCTTTATCACAGAAATAGAATCTAATAATTTTTCGGCTTCTATAATTTGTTGATCATTGATCAATTCAACTGCCCTGCCGTATAATAATTTAGGTAATAATTTTTCGGCATTGATTGATATATTGCTTAATTCCGAATAAATTACAAGACCATCCTTATAATTACTGGTTTTAGATAAAGTACTCAACAACAGTTCTTTAGATTCATTAATATAAATAGACTTGGGATAAGCTGCAATAAAAGTTCGCAGACTGGTTGCGGCTTCCCCAAAATAATTTAAATCGTAAGTTAATTTTGCAAAATAAAAAGTAGCCACTTCCTTTTGAATTGCATTACTATTATTTGCTGAACAAAATTGAAAAGCATTCCTTGCATTTTGACGATCATTCACTTTCAAATAGGCATCCGCCAATAAATACATGCTATTCTGCGCTAATGAATCTTCTGCACCTCCTATTTGTTTAAAGCCTTCAATTGCTTTATCATAGCGGTTAGCTTCATAATAGCAGTAAGACAATTCATATAAATCTTCTCTTCGTACTTTTTTATTTTCCGCAACATATTTTTCTAAATAAGGCAACGCTTTATTGAATTGCTTTTTCTCAAACCATAAATGACCTAATAGCTGCTGCAATTGAACAGTATAGTACAAATCAGTTTGTTGATAAATACTTTCGCCATACGTTAATGCCTTTTCATTTTCTCCATTGAAATAATATAATTCAGTCAGATAAAAAGGAACAATATTTTGATAAGCCGGTTCTTTTTCTGCAATTAAAAAACACGAAATAGCTTCAGTGTACTGCTTATCGTTAAACAATATAAACCCATAATAATAATTTGCATCAATGTAATTAGGGTCGTCAGAAATTTGCCGAATATGATTGAAAAATGGTTTTGCTTTATCAAACTGTTTACCTACAAAATAGGCATAACCTTGATGAAACTTCATGGTGGCAATCTGCAAATTATTCAAATTGGCCATATTCGATTTGTCATAATATAAGAGGGCATTGCCGAATTCTTTTCTTCTGTAATAATACTCCCCCAAATAAAAAACCACTATTTGCTTATAAACATTTTCAGTAGTTAATTCAATAAATGACTGAGCAGTACTCACTATAGATTCATCATCTATCTGTAATCCGCAAATAATATAATAATATAAAGATTCTATTCTAACATGATTGGGAATGGCACTACTAGCTACACCATTATTATAAAATAATTTAAATAACGGATATGCTAAACTAAAATGATTCTGTTGATACAATAATTTAGCTTGTTTGAAATTAGCGTCTGGCTCAATCAATACCTGTGTTAACTGAGCTTTCGTTGATATTGAAAAGAACAATGAAAATAAAATTAATATACCTGTTTTTTTAACCATTGGTAATCCAGTTGTATTGCATGATAAAGATATAAGTAGACTCTTGTAAGACTTTGTTAAGCCTTTATATGTGGAAAAACAACCGAAGGTTGTAAGTTTGTCAACAAATTGCTAAAATGTACGAACATTTAACATCATTGAGGGTTAGGTATGCCGAAACAGACCAAATGGATATTGTGTATTATGGCAATTATGCACAGTATTTTGAAGTTGGAAGAGCAGAATGTATAAGGGCTTTAGGATTTACCTATAAAAAAATGGAAGAAATGGGTGTTAGAATGCCTGTTGTTCAAATGGAAGCAAGGTTTTTAAGACCTGCACATTATGATGATCTAATTACCATTAAAACAGTATTAAAAGAAATACCATTAAAACATGAAATTCATTTTCACCACGAAGTATTTAACGAGAATAAGAAATTAATTACAACCGGGAAAGTGAGCTTATTTTTCATAGATACAAAAACAGGAAAATGGATAAGTATGCCTGAAGATTTAAAAAAAACCTTATCGGTTTTTTTTAAATAGTTATTGAGTTATTGGTTAAAAAATTATTGGTTTATTCGGAAAAAAGTTAAAATATGAAAAAAACATTCGCATCAATTATTACTATAGGTGATGAGCTTTTGATTGGGCAGGTAATTGATACCAACAGTAGTTGGATAGCTCAAGAGCTAAATAAAATTGGTGTTGCCGTGAAACACAGAGTTGCAGTGGGAGATGTATGGGATGATATTTGGCAAGCAATCGATGAAGAAAGCAAAATAACCGATATTATCATAATTACTGGAGGGTTAGGGCCAACTGCAGATGACATAACCAAACCACTGCTTGGAAAATATTTTGGTGGCAAAATGGTGGTTCATCAACCTACATTAGATCATGTTCAATATATTTTTGAGCATATTCTGAAGAGACCCATGATTGAAAGAAATGCAAAACAAGCCGAAGTGCCCGACAATTGCATTGTACTAAAAAATGAAAAAGGAACTGCCCCAGGAATGCTGTTTAAAAAAGAAGGCAAAATTTTTGTTTCGCTGCCTGGGGTGCCTCATGAAATGAAATGGATTATGACCAATCATGTTTTACTGATGATTCCAGAAATGTTTGATACTGGATTTATTGAACACAGAACTTTACTCACAGCAGGAATTGGAGAATCGTATTTAGCTGAGATGATTCAATCATTTGAAGTTGCTTTACCAGCTCATATTAAATTGGCTTATTTACCCAATTTTGGAATGGTTAGATTGAGGCTTTCCTCTTGGGGAACTGACAAATCATTTTTAATAAATGAAATAAATGGCTTTTTTGATACATTAAAAGTAGCTGTAAAAGATTATTTGATTATCGACGAAGATGTGCCAATTGAAGTGGCTGTTGGAAAGCTTTTAATAGATAGAAAAGAAACCGTTTCTACAGCTGAAAGTTGCACTGGAGGCTATATCGCACATATGTTGAGTATCCATCCTGGGTCATCGGCCTTCTTTACAGGCTCAATTGTATCTTATGCAAATATAATTAAGGAGATGATGTTATCGGTTTCTCACGTTACCTTAACTACCGTTGGTGCAGTTAGCGAAGAAGCAGTTGTGCAAATGGCTAAATCTGTAAGAAAATCAATGAATACTCATTATTCTATAGCAGTAAGCGGTATAATGGGGCCTGCAGGAGCAACCAATGAAAAACCTACAGGATTGGTATGGATTGCAGTTGCTTCATCTAATAAAGTATTGGCAAAATCATTTAACTTTAGGTTTGATAGAAGGAGAAATATAGAATTAACTACAACCAATGCATTGAACATGCTAAGAGGTATAATTGTGGATAATAGTTGAATAAATATATAGGCTTTACCGCTATATTTGTTGATTAGTAATGTTTTGTACATACAAAATCAAACTATATAGAAAGGATGATGAATTTGTTTTTACCCACATTAAACAGTAGAACAGATGGCAATTGCTGAATTGATAATGCCTAAATTAGGCGAAAGTATAATGGAAGCTACTATTCTTAAATGGTATAAGAAGGTAGGTGATCATGTAAAGCTTGATGAAACTGTACTGGATATAGCTACTGATAAAGTTGATAGCGAAGTGCCTTCTACTGTTGAAGGAATCATCACAGAAATATTATTCAATATCAATGATGTTGTTCCGATTGGAACAACGATTGTAAAAATACAAACTATTGACATTGAAAAAGCCGCACCAGTAACAATAGCACCCATTCAAACTCAAACACCTCAACCAACAATCCAACCAATAGTTCAACCAGCAGTACAAATAGTAGAGCAAGTTCCAGTTGCTATAATTCCTCAGCCTTCTCTTTCACCAAAAATCGAAACCGTTCCAGTTCAAGTTTCTCCAGTCTTTAGTAATGAAGTACCTTATACCCCTTCTTCCCCTACGATAGAAATGTTGTTAAAACCAGCATCAAATCGTTTTTATTCTCCGTTGGTTTTAAACATTGCCAATAGCGAAGGAGTTGGATTAAGTGAATTAGAAAGAATCCCAGGAACAGGAAATGATGGAAGAGTTTCTAAAAAAGATATTTTACAATATGTTGCAGATAAAAAAGCAGGAAGAATAACTGCCTTACCAATTATGCAACAACCTACCTATATTGCATCTCCTCCAATATATCAAACCCCGCCAACAGTTATAGAGCAGCCAGTTATAGAACAGCAAGTTATAGAACAGCAAGTTATAGAGCAGCCTACTTCTGAAACAAAAGTTCAAATTACTTCAGCAATTGAATCGCCAATTGCAGCAGCATTTAATGAACCTACTAAGCAAATTATTGAGCCAATTATTGCCCATATTGCTCCAATTGGAGCAATGGATGATACTGCTATCAATGCAATGATGGATGCAAGCCATACAGAAAAATTAGTGCAACCAGAAAGATTTACAGCTCCTACTCCTCCAACTTTAATTGTGGAAACAGCCACACCAATAAGTCAGCTATTCCCGGAGAAGGAGCAGTCAATAGGTCCATCTAATAATCAAATGGCTATTCCTGCCCCACCTTCAGTTTACACAGTTCCTCCTCAACCAATATCTACCTATACAAATACTCTTGCAAATTCCGGAAAATCTTCAGACCCTTCAAAAGTGGTTCTTTCTGGATTAACAGAAATAGTAGAAATGGACAGAATGCGAAAACTAATTGCCAATCATATGGTAAACAGTAAACACACAAGTCCGCATGTTACCAGTTTTGCAGAAGCAGATGTAACTAATATGGTGGTTTGGAGAGAAAAAGTAAAAAAAGAATTTGAACAAAGAGAAGGGACTAAGTTAACCTTCACTCCTATGTTTATTGAATGTCTAGTGAAAGTGATGAAAAATTTTCCATTGATTAATTGTTCATTAGATGGAGATAAAATAATCATCAAAAAAGATATAAATATTGGAATGGCTACAGCATTGCCTTCTGGTAATTTAATTGTTCCAGTAATAAAGGGTGCGGATCAATTAAATATTGTTGGCTTAAGTAAATCAGTAAATAATTTAGCGGATGCTGCCAGAAATACTCGATTAAAACCTGAAGATACCTCAGGGGGCACATTTACATTAACCAATGTAGGAACTTTTGGAAGTTTAATGGGCACGCCTATTATCAATCAACCACAGGTTGCTATTTTAGCAGTTGGTGCAATTAAAAAACGTGCTGTAGTTATTGAATCTGCCGAAGGAGATACCATTGGTATCAGACACATGATGTATTTATCTTTAAGTTACGACCATCGCATTGTAGATGGAAGTATTGGAGCTAGTTTTTTAACTGCAGTTGCCAAAGAATTCGAAAATTGGGACCTTAATAAACATTGGTTTCATTATCTGTAACAATGGGTAAACAAACAACTCACAATACAAACAGGATTCTTAAATCGATTTGATATTTCTGGCCCTGGTAAACAACAAAGTAAAAATTTCTTTCAAACGGTTATATTATTTTTTCTCAATGAATTTAAATCTGGAAGAGAACTTCATCCTAGTTCAGCAGATTAGGCTTAGTGGTTATAATCATCTGCGAATAAAAAATCAAATCGACTTCGCTGCTTGATTGTCACTAGTAAAAAAAGAAAATACAGTAGTTCCATAATTCCTTACAAAAGAAAAGCCTTTAAATTTTTCGTACGCATTACGAGGTGTATGTTCCAATACAAAAAAACCACCTGGGGCAATTAAATTTTGTGCAATAATTTTTTTTGGCAATTCATCAATATTACCGAGTGCATATGGAGGCCCAGCAAAAATAAAGTCGTATGATTGTGTACAAGAATCTAAAAAACTAAACACATCCATTTTTAATAATGTCAATTCATTCATTCCCAATATGGCTGCATTCTTTGCAATGAATGAGTGCATGATTTGGTCTTTTTCAACAATGGTTAAATATTTTGCACCTCTCGAACCCAACTCATAACTTATACAA
>JANOQC010000199.1:0-8372 GCA_031422175.1 Sphingobacteriia bacterium
ACGGCTGATGAAAGTTTTTATTCGCAACGTATCATGTTTCATACCGATTTACGTTTAGGGAAACATGTACGTGTTTTTGGGCAATTGACACACGGTTTTCTGTCATTAGACAAGCCAGTTTATATACAATCTGATAAATTAGATTTGCATCAAGTATTTACTGAATTTATCATTCCAATAAAAAAAACGACTTTAAAATTAAGAGCAGGAAGGCAAGAATTATTGCTAGGTTCAGGACGTTTGATGGCTTTTAGAGATGGGCCAAATTGTCGCTTAAGTTTTGATATGGCTCGGATTATGCTTGATGGAAAAGACTACAATTCCAATTTGTTTTTTGGAAGAGAAGTAAGGGTGCCAGATGGCTTTTTTGATAACAAATCAATTGATGCTCCCTACACCTGGGGGTTTGGATTGACGGCCAACACAAAGAAAATTTTGGGAAAAACTACCGTTTATTATATTGGATTTGATGCAAAATCAATAAAATATAACGATGGAATTAGCCCAGAAACTCGTCATACAATTGGATTAAGACGTTTTGGTAATTTGGGTAAACAGTTTAGGTATAACACGGAGCTTAATTATCAATTTGGCAAATTTGGCAATAAAACCATCAGTGCATTTTCTATTGAAGGCGATTGGCACTTTAATTTAATAAATACTAAATTCAAGCCTGATTTTGGACTAAAATTAGACTACGTTTCAGGAGATAAAAATCAAGGCGATGACAAAATGGGGACATTTAATCCGTATTTTAATAATCCTGCTTATTTTGGTTTGATATTGCAAGTAGCTGCAATGAATTTGTTTGACATTCATCCTTCCATTAAACTACAATTGTCCGAAAAATTTAGTGGTACTGCTGAAGCAGATTTTTATTGGCGAGCCCAACGCAATGATGGTTTATATGCTGGTTCAAAAGCCTTGTTACGAGCTTCCAACACCAGCCAAAGTCGTTGGATTGGTTGGCAAAGCGGACTCAAATTAGAATATGAAATCAATAGACACATGAAATTATCCAATGAAACTTATTATTTTGTAGCAGGCGATTTTGTAAAAGAAACTGGCGACTCGAAAAATACTTTTTACAATGGTTTAACTATGTGGATAGGGTTTTAATTGTTCAACTAAAATCAGTACGGGTCAATACCTACAGCTCATTCTGATCTTCGAGCGTACTAAAATAGGTTTGCTGGCGGTTGGTTCTTTGTATAAATTGTATAACCATTTTTTGTAAATAACATACTAGGTTTGAAATATATACATACTGTGTATATTTGAGTAATAAATCGGTTTTTCTTTAACTCACGTTGACAGTAATTTTGTTTACACCTCACATTAATATTTAAAATTTATGTTCAAAATACTTTTAGCATTTTTGTTTTTTTACTCAACCACTTGTTTAGCGCAGTCCAATAAAACGGTTATTACTGAAGATATTCCCAATTTTTGGAATGCATATGATCAAATTATAAAAACTAAAGACAGTTTAAAACAGATTGAATTAATTCAAACGCAGTACATCAACAAAGGAACGGAAGGGTTAAAGGAAATTATGAGGGTAAAGCGTTATACCCCAGCATCATATGTTAAAGCCATTAATAGCTATCCATTATTTTGGAATTCTGTAAGAAGCAATACACTCATGGCAGGTACTTATGCCAGTAGTATAGAAACTGGAATTGAAAAACTTCGAAAAATATATCCAAATCTTAAGCCAGCAAAAGTATATTTCACTATTGGGGCATTATTTGCAAATGGAACAACAGTAGATGGCAAAGTATTAATAGGCAGTGAATTGGCTATGGCAGATAATAAGGTAATAACCACTGAATTTGGAAAAAACTTGTCTCATTTACCTCCTTATTTTGCAACAAATAAACTCGATAATCTTGCTTTTTTAAATGTTCATGAGTTTATACATACTCAACAGAAAACTACAATAGGTAATAGTTTGTTGGCCCAAACGGTATTGGAAGGAGTAGCTGAGTATATTGCTACCATTGCACTTAAAACCAGTTCACCCAATGCGCAAATAGCTTTTGGAAAATTGAATGATTATAGAATTGAAAAAGCTTTTGTAAAAGAAATGTTCTCTACCAATTTTGAGAATTGGATATGGAATAGCCCCGACAATGAGTTTAATATGAGGGATCTTGCTTATTATGTTGGCTATGCTATTTGTGAAAAGTATTATTCTTCGGTTAGCAATAAGCAACTTGCCATAAAGAAAATGATTGAATTAGATTATAACAACCAAGACTCCTTAATAAAATTTGTAGAAGTGTCTGCGTATTTTGAAAAACCCTTATCAGTTTATAAAGATGAGTTTGAAAAATCTAGACCAACAATCATTAAAATAGAACCTTTTGCAAATGGTCAACAAGATATCAGAGCAGATATAAATAAGGTAACATTGTTTTTTTCTGAACCCATGAGCAAAAATTCCAGCGATTTTGATATCGGTCCATTGGGTGACAAAAATGTGATGTGGTTACAAAAAAGACTTGGTTTTTCGGAAGATGGGTTATCATTTAGTTTTGAGATCAGACCCTTGGAATCAGGTAAACAATATCAATTATTGGTGACAGATGCATTTTTAAATAAAGCTGGAATACCATTAAAGCCATATTTAATTGACGTAAGAACTTCAAAATAAATTATGCGACATTCGTCATACACTTAATCTTAAAAAATGCGAAAACTACTATTCCTTTTCTTTTTCCCCACATTTTCATTTGCACAAGTAGATAGTACCGATATTATCGTGAAGCAAATAATGGAAAAGCAAAAAATTGTTGGGCTTTCATTAGCTGTTATAAAAAATGGACAAACTGTTGCAAACAAAGGTTATGGATTAGCCAATGTAGAATTAAATGTACCCGTAAGTTCTGAAACTGTAATCAGACTTGGCTCATTGAGTAAACAGTTTTTTACAACGGCTATTATGAAATTAATGGAAGAAGGAAAACTGGATATTGATGATGGAGTGCATAATTTTTTTCCTGATGCACCTGAAACATGGCGACCTATTAAAATAAAGAACTTGATGTCTCATACATCAGGTTTACAACGAGAAGCCCCTGCTTATAACAATTTCAAAATTCAACCCGATCTTGAAATTATTAAATCTGCATATAATTTACCTCTTGTCTTCAAAACAGGAGAAAAATACCAGTATTGTAATTTAGCTTATTTTATGTTGGCAGAAATTATAAAACAGGTAAGTGGCATGCCTTGGCAGGATTATATTCATTCTAAATTATTTATACCAGCAGGAATGAATAACACCTACCTCACTGATTTTTATCCAATCATTCCTAACCGTGCTAGTGGGTATATGCACAAGAAAGACACCCTGATTAATGCCACAGCTATGTTTGCCATTAGACCCAGCGGCGGATTTCTTTCTACTTCTTCGGATATGATTAAATGGGAGAAGGTTCTATTGGAGCAAAAGCGTATTCTTAAAAAAGACAGTTGGGAAAAACTATGGCAACCGTTTATTAAAACTTCTGATAAAGCAGATTCATATGAATATTATGGGTTTGGATGGTTTGTAGATGAATATAAAGGGCATAAATTAATTCAACATGGAGGTGCTAATATTGGTTTTAGATCTGTGTTTGCAAATTTTGTGAATGATGGACTTTCAATTATTATCCTTACTAATACTGATGAAGCAAATCCACGTATCATAGCAAACGCTCTTGCTGATTATTATTTCAGAAAATAAGCATTTGTCTCAGCATGAAATAGCTTAACTAAATAAACTTGCAATGACAAATAAAAATGAAAAAGTTGTTTGGATAACAGGTGCTTCTTCTGGCATAGGAAAAGCGATGGCCTTTGAATGGGCAAGGTTAGGATATAAAGTAGTACTTTCTGCCAGACGCAAAGAATTATTAGATGAAATAGCTAAAGAGATAAAGAATGATGGTGGCGAGGCATTGGTAGTTCCTGTTGATATCATGGAAGAAAAATCAATTGATGATGCTGTTCAAACTATCATCGCCACTTGGGGGCGTTTAGATATTGCTGTTGCAAATGCTGGATTTGGAGTTTTTGGAAGAATTGATCAATTAACTGCAAAAGATTGGAATAGGCAATTACAAGGGAATGTAATAGGACTAGCTTTAACGGTAAAATACGCTTTACCATATTTAAAAATAAATCAGGGGCGCATTGGTTTAGTTGGAAGTGTAGGAGCTTTTGTTCCCAATCCAAGTGTAGGAGCTTATGGCGCCTCAAAAGCTGCTGTTCATTCTATTGGTTTGACTTTGCATGTTGAATTAATGGGTACAGGTGTGAGTTGTACTACTATTCATCCAGGATTTGTAGTGTCGGAAATTGCCAGGATTGATAATGAAGGCCAGTGGCATGCTGAACGGCCAGACCCACGTCCTGCAAATTTAATGTGGCCTACGGATAAAGCTGCGAAAGTGATGGTGAATGCGATCATTGAGCGGAAAAGAAATTATATTTTCACAACCCACGGAAGAGTTATTGTTTGGTTGCAACATTGGTTTCCTGAATTGGTAAGAAACATTGTTTCAAAAGGCCCAAAACCAGAATAAATAAAGAAACCCATGAAATATATTTTGACATTACTCATTCTATGTATTGCAGATTTGACTTTTGCTCAATCAATTTATCCTGACTTTTTGCAAGGGACTTGGAAAATGGAAAACAAAGAAGAGTATGAACATTGGGACAAACTCAATGAAAATTCATTAAAAGGATTTTCTTACAAACTCAAAGACGGAAAATTGTTGGTTTCTGAATACTTGGACATCACAAAAGTAAATAAAGTAATAATTTATACCGCCACTGTTCTTAAACAAAATGAAGGGAAAGGAATACAATTTACATTAACAAAAACTGATAGCACTTATACCTTTGAAAATCCCAATCATGATTTCCCTAAAAAAATTGTTTATAAAAGATTGAGTGACACAGAAATTTATGTACAGGTTTCGGACGGGAAACAAAAAGGTTTTGCATATAAGTTGCAAAAACAGTATTAAGAAAAAATGCTGTTTGAAATCATTTATGAAATGAAAAGTAAAATTTTAAATTTTATATCAATTTAAATTGCGGGTAATTATAGTTTATGAAAAAGGGTATAATTTTCATTTTATTTTTTGCTTTTATTTCTTGTAATAAAAGCAGTAATTCTAAAGAGGACAATTCTCTTATTGGAAAATGGACTGAGGTTGAAAACTATATTAGTCCAGGAACTATTTGGACTTGGCGACCTGCTAATAATATTACTGTTGATATTAAAAGCGATCTTACCTACACATCCAATAACGATAATTATTTCTGGGGAAGGATTGGTAGTATAGAAAGTATTACTGACAGTACTTTTGTTTTAAAATCATCGGTTTTTACCTCCATCGGCCCTTGTAATTACAAAATTAAAAATGGCGTATTCGAAATTTGGTATCCCGGATGTATTGAGGGTTGTGGTAGCAGGTTTAAACGATGACTTTTCTTATACACTTATTTCCAACTTATATCCTTTGCCGCGAATCACAACAATTTTTATATTTGCGTCCAATTCCAATTTCTTTCTGAGTTTAGAAATAAACATATCCAAACTTCTGCCAACAATGACACCTTCGTCTTCCCAGATCTCTTTTTGTAATCTGCTTCGCTCAATAGATTCGTTTGGAGTCAAAGCAAAAATGCGCAAGACCCTGGTTTCAGTTCCCGTTAGGTCAGTTGTAATATCATTAAGTATCAGCTTTCGGTTCTTCGCATCAAACAAAACAGAACCCAATTGGAATACATTGTCGTCCTGAGTTTCGGTTAATAATGGCAAAGCCTTCCTCTGTTTCACTGATCCTAAAAACATAAATCCAACAAATGCAAAAACAGATAAACCTCCCAGCAGCATTCCATTCTTTGCGGTAATCATTACTGTCTGTTTAAATTTAATATTGATTACATAACAAGCGCTGGGTAGTTTTCTTCCATTACAGGATACAATATCATCCTTTTGATTATTAGCTATGGCATATCCATAAGCTATAAGTGATTTGTCGCAGTTCAACACATTCACAACATAATCTGCAATTGCTTTGTCTTTGGTTAATATACGCTGGGAAATATTTACGAGTGAATCTGGTAAAATACTCATCTCTTGCTCAAATCTGATCTGGTATTCGTATTGGGATATTTTGTTTAAAGGGAGAACCCTTGATACACTGTCGCCCGATTGTAATAGCAGTTCATGCCCAATCTTTCTAATTAAAATTTCTCTTCTGGCTAAATTAAAATCGTCGGTTTCAGTGAAGTTAAATGCCAACAAGATCAGCGAAATCGATAGGAGTAGTATGGATCCTAAAAAGTATTTTCGATTGTTAACAAGGAGATTTAAACGTGGATACATACTATTTACCAATTTTTTACAAAGGTTACACTTTTATTTACAATACAAATACCATTTGATGAAAGGTAGTAAACTACTTTAGCTCAGTCAATTTTGATGAGATAGAAAAAATCAATTATGAAATTCAAATACCTGTTTACACTGTTGTTTGTGTCTGTTTTGTACTTCTCCTGTAAGCAAAACACAGCTTACATGACTCCGGAAATAATTGAGCCTTCAACCAACAACATAGTCAGTACTTACGGGCCTACCAGAATGGTTCGCAGTGTAAAGCAGGCTAAAAATGGAGATATCTTGATTGCGTCGTACACTGGCATTTGGAGATACAATGGGAAAGTTTTTACCAATATAACCACTGCAATTAAGTCGCCTAGTTTCTGGGATGTATTAGAAGACCGTAAAGGGAATATTTGGTTCGGTACCAAGGATTCAGGCGTCTATTGTTACAACGGGAAAATTTTTCTTCATTATACAACCCGACAGGGGCTTGCCAATAATATGGCGCTGCATCTTTATGAAGATAGAGCCGGTAATATTTGGTTCAGCATAGGAGGTGGAGCAACCAAATACGATGGGAAAACATTTAAACATTTCACTACTAAAGACGGGCTTCCCAAAGACGGTGTGAATACTTTCATGGAAGATAAAACTGGTAAATTATGGATTGGCACAAGGAGCGACGCCTGTTATTTTGATGGGAAAAAATTCACTGTTTTCAAAAATAAAGAAGGCAAACCATTTTACAATGTTTGGTCAATAGTCGAAGATAGAAAAGGCAATATCTGGTTTGGTGGGTCAATCATCAAAGAAAAAAAAGGAAGTACTATTTACCTTGATGGTGCTCCTGGACTTTGGCGCTATGATGGCAAAACCTACACCAAAGTAGCTTCAAGGGGTGCTTCTTCAATCATAGAAGATAAAAACGGAAATATCTGGACTGCAGGGGAAGTTAATCCCAGTAAACCGAATATTGGAAATGATTGGGTACTTGCCCGATACGATCATCAATCCTTGTACAATTCAGCGCCCATTGTAACCGAAATAAAATCGAAATATGAAGGAGGTAAGGGAATGCTTGGGAAGATTTTAGAAGCTACCGATGGAAGCATTTGGTTGGGATCATTAATTGGTGTTTATCGCTTGGATGGAACATCACTCAACAATTTTCAACGCAATGAAGATCAAATTTATACTATCGATAATAAACAAAGCCTTATTACCTGGAAAGGTTCTATGAAACTAAGCCCTGAAGAAAAACATGTAGGGTATATATCTGTATCAAAAAGTGAATTATGGATGGAGAACAATCAATTGGTAGGCGGTAATGTTCAAATAGACATGAACTCAATGGAATATGCCGAAAAGAAAGATAAAAACACTCCCATAAATCATTTAAAATCTGAAGATTATTTTGATGTTAAAAGATTTCCTTTTGCTTCTATAGAAATTGCCAAAGTAGATGCTGTTAATGCCAATACCATTAATATTACTGGCTACCTCACTATTAAATCTTCTACACGAGAAGTTAAATTTCCTGCAACCGTAAGTTTTCAAAATGGTATTTTTACTGCAGATGCAAAGCTTAGTATCGATAGAACGCTTTGGGGTATCACCTATAGAGCTGCTACGTTTTATGAAAAGATAGCAGATTATACTGTTTCAAATGAGGTTGAATTTATTATTAAAATAGTTGCCAAAAAATAGTTAGTTGAATATTTAAAACAATTAAATTTATACGTAAGCTACAAGATGAAAAACATTTTAATTCTATTAACCTGCTTTCTTTTTTTAAATGCTTCTGGACAAGACACTAATACAAATTTTGATGAAAAAAAATGGAAGGCACCATATACGCTTGATACACCTAAAGGTTGGGGTGTTGAGCGATTTCCAATTCCCATTGGGTTTGCTCCAACAATAGCTTATGAAGGTATTGAGGATATTAGATTTACTCCTGGCTGGTCTAAGAAAGAAA